>CAZLDP010000098.1:0-8114 GCA_964558145.1 uncultured Prolixibacteraceae bacterium
AACGTACACCAAGCATACCCAGAAAGGAACAGTAACGCTGGTTTACTAAAATATCCGGATTTTGGAAGCTTTATTTTTATTGATATTTTTGCGGCTTATTTAAGCAGAAAGCCTTTCCATATGGGAAAAGGACGAGTACTTGCAATCGACTATGGTAAAAAAAGGGTAGGCCTGGCAGTCACTGATCCGGAGCAACGGATTGCCACTCGGCTGACTACTGTCAGCTCGGGCGACATCTGGAGTTTCTTAGATTCCTATTTCAGACAGGAAAACGTGGTTTTGGTGTTGGTGGGTTATCCTCTGCAGCTCAATGCCCAGCCGTCGGAAGCCGTAGCCTACATCAATCCTTTTATAAAGGCGTTTGTGAAGAAGTATCCTGAAATTAAGCTGGAGCAGGTCGATGAACGTTTTACCTCTGTACTGGCGCATCAGGCGCTCATCGACGGAGGGTTGAAAAAAAAAGAACGGCAAGACAAGTCGTTGATCGACGGCGTAAGCGCCACTATTCTGCTTCAGTCCTACCTTGAACGACAAAAATACATGCAATGATATTTCCTGTTACTGTATATGGCGACCCCGTTCTGCGTAAAGTGGCGGAACCCATCGGACCCGATTATCTCGATCTGGCTCAGTTTATTGCCGACTTTTGGGAGACCATGTATTACGCCGATGGGGTAGGGCTTGCAGCTCCCCAGATAGGCCGGTCGATCAGATTGTTTGTGGTCGATGCCAGTTCGGGAGCCGGGGAAGATCCCTCCCTTGCCGGCTTTAAAAGGGTATTTATCAACCCGCAGATCATCGAATATTCAGGCGATCCGTGGAGCATGGAAGAGGGGTGTCTCAGCCTCCCCGAAATCAGGGAGAATGTGTCAAGGCCCGATACCATCCGGATCAGATACCAGGATGAAAATTTCGTGGAACACGATGAAGTCTATTCAGGTTTTGCAGCCCGGATCATTCAGCACGAATACGATCATCTCGAAGGTAAAATGTTTGTGGATTATCTCTCTCCCCTGAAAAAGAAATTGCTGAAGGGAAAATTGCTGAGTATTTCAAAAGGAAAGGTTACCCCCCATTACAAGATCAGGATACCTGTGTAACTTTTACTTTTTTTTTGTATATTTACCTGAAAGGATGCCAACCCCTGACAGGTAAATGATCGAATTTTTGCGAAGAACCCCATTTGCGAGAATATTATTCCCTTATGTATGCGGAATTATTCTGGCCGACCGGTTCCCGGCAATCCCGCGGACAGGGTTAGCACTTATCTTGCTGCCTGCCTTTGTGATGCTTCTGTTATCTCTCCGGAAGCCCGGCTATTACAGGGACACCGTTGCCGGGATCCTCTTCAATCTCGTCTTTCTCCTTTGTGGGATGGTGTTCACGCTCAACCAGAACCGCCCGGTACTCTCTCCTTCCGGCGAACAATATTCAGCTATTCTATTGGAATGCCCGGTCAAAAAAACCAACAGTTACCGGGCTGAAGCGATCCTTACCCATGTCAGGAAGGGGGATTCACTGATCAAAGCCAGGGAAAAGCTGCTGATCTATTTTGGGGAAAGTGAAGAAACCGGTCGCCTTGAACCTGGGTCCAGGGTAGTGTTTGAAAGAACTCCCGAAATGATTCTCAACAGGGGAAATCCCTTTGAATTTGACTATAAAAAATATATCAACCGGAAAGCGATTTACCGTCAGGTCTATTTAGGCCCCGGGTATTGGAGGGGAGCCGGTACCGACCCCCGGTTCCGGATTGTTGTCACGGCGGAGAAAACCAGGGATTTCCTCCTCAATATCTATCACCGGAATGGTCTGGAAGGGAATGAATTTGAAATTCTCTCGGCCTTAACGCTGGGATACCGGAAATCGATTGATCCGGAAATCAAACAGGTTTTTGCGGTCACCGGGGCTAGCCATGTACTGGCCGTTTCAGGATTGCATGTGGGTATTGTATATCTTTTCATTACGCTGGTTTTTGGATTTCTGAAGAAAGGCCGTATGAGCAGAATTATTTTCTTCATCTTGTCGGTTACCAGCCTTTGGAGCTTTGCGTTCATCACAGGACTTTCCCCTTCGGTTCAGCGGGCTGCGCTGATGTTCACCGTGGTGGCGGCAGGAGAAAACCTGCACCGGCCAACCAATATTTACAATACCCTGGCAGCTTCCGCCTTTATTCTGATGGTTTTTAACCCCAATCTTTTTTTCGATGCCGGCTTTGAGCTTTCTTATGCTGCCGTGCTGGGCATTGTTTATTTCCAACCCCGGCTGGTCTCCCTGTTTCATCCCGGAAACCGGCTGGTCAACTATTTGTGGGGTTTATTTACCGTGTCAGTGGCAGCCCAGATTACCACATTCCCTCTTTCTGCCTCTTATTTCCATCAATTTCCGGTGTACTTCTGGATGTCGAATCTGGTTGTCATCCCTGCCGCTTTTGTTTTCATCATGTTGGGAATTGTGATTCTGGTTACTTCACCGCTTCCGGCCATTCCTGCATTCATAGCCACAGTGGCGGGATACCTTGTCAAAGGGGTCTATTTCCTCCTTCAACAAATCGGATCCCTGCCTGGATCACTTGTTGCAGGCTTCCGTTTCCCCTTTTCCTATGCGGTGGTCACCTTCTTCCTGCTCATGTTCCTTCTCTTTTTTATAGAAACAAAAAGAAAAGGCTATTTTTTCCTGGCATTATACTGTATTCCGGTAATGTTGTTTATTGCTGCCATTCAGAAATTTGCCGATGTCCGGCGAAGGGAGATCATCGTTTACAACAGCAGTCAACCGCTGATCCATTGTATCGACGGGAAAACCAATTATGTGGTGGCGCCTGCCCGGATCCTGCAAACTGCTTTTCCTCCGGGAGAGGTTGCTTCGGTAGTGACGGGGTATGGGTTGGATCCACCCATTCCTGTAGCCTGGGAGGCTGATTATGCCGACGCATATTTTCTGAAGCACAAGATGTTCCTCTTTTTCGGAGGAAAAAAACTGGCTGTAGACCAGGGGAAATCTGTGGATCTGACTAAAATTGAATGGGATGCAGTGATTGTTCCTTATGAGCTTCCGGCCTCAGAATCCTTACCGCCGCAGACGTGTATTGTCTGTTGTGCCCAGCATCGCGGAAACGCAAATGAGGCGGGCAGGTACTTCAGGGTGAGGGAGGAAGGTGCCTGGAGGATGCGGATCGACAGGGTTGGTCTCCGAAAAAATAAACTGATGTAAAAGAGCCAACTTCCCTATTTTATACTTTATTTTGCGCCTTCTATGCCGGTAACCGGTTCAACCTTTTTGTGGTTGATGATTCGGCATTTCCCGGCATTGGCAATGTTCATTGTTGACTTTAACTTTAGCTGTATCCATGAAAATAGTGATTGCAGGAGCAGGGGAGGTGGGAACCCACCTGGCCAGGATGCTCAGTAAGGAAAACCACGATATTGTTTTGTTAGACAATGACCCCGAAAAACTGGCCATGATCAGCAGAGAGGTTGATTTGATGACCATCACCGGTTCCGCCCATTCCTTTGCCGACCTGAAAGAGACCGGGCTGAACAAGACAGAGCTTTTTATTGCGGTAACCCCATCGGAGGAACGGAATGTGCTGGCCTGTACCATGGCTTCTTACCTGGGTGTGGGCCGGACGATTGCAAGGATTAACAATGCAGAATATCTTCAGCAGCGTTACCGCGAGAAGCTGAAAAACATGGGAGTACATGAACTGATCTATCCCGAAAGTTTGGCTGCCAAGGAGATCGTCTCCTCTGTGAAACTTACAGGAACCCGGCAGTATTTTGAATTCTCGGGGGGTAAGCTGATCCTGATGGGCATAAAGATCAGAGGCAATGCCCCGATCGTGAATCAAGCCCTGATGGAAATGGGACCTGCCTTGAAAGAAATCATGGCTGTTGCCATTACACGGGAGCACCAAACGATCATTCCTGGAGGAAAGGATATGATCAAAGACGGGGACATTGTCTATTTTGTTACCACCAGGAGTACCCAGCAGCATCTCTTTGATCTGGCAGGAAAGGAGCTCTTTGAGGTGAAAAATATCATGTTTCTGGGAGGCAGCCGGATAGCCCAGAAGACCATCGAAAAGCTGGGCGACAGTTACCGGATCAAGGTCATTGAGGAAGACCGTGAGCGGTGTAACCTGCTGGCTGATAAGTTTGAAAATGTGCTGGTCATCAATGGGGATGGCCGCAATCTCGATCTCTTGTTAGAAGAGGGACTGTCGCGGATGGATGCCTTTATTGCCACCACAGGGAGCTCTGAGGTTAATTTGTTGTCGTGTCATCTGGCAAAATCGGTTGGAATTAAACGAACCGTGGCTGAAGTTGAAAATTTTGCCCTGATCAATACTGCAGAAGGGATGGATATTGGGGCAATTGTCAATAAAAAGGTGATTGCAGCCAGTTATATCTACCGTTTTACTTTGAATGCCGAGATTTCCAATGTCAAATGCATAACTTCTTCCGAGGCTGAAGTATTCGAGTTCATTGCCAAAGCTGGTTCACGGATCACACAAAAGCCGGTCAGGGAACTTGATTTTCCGACTGATGCAAAGCTGGGAGGAATTGTCAGGGGTGAACAGGGATTCGTAGTTTCAGGAGATACCCAAATTCAGGAAGGCGACAAGGTGGTGGTGTTTACCCTTCCTTCAGGAGTAAAGAAAGTAGAACGGTTCTTCAAATAGAGCTGGAGGTACAAGCATGAATTTCAGGATTGTAATACGCGTTACCGGACTTCTCCTCCTGGTTGAGGCTGCAGCCCTTGCGGTTTCCCTTCTGGTTTCGCTTGTGACAGGGGGCAGTGATGCCATGGCATTTGTCTGGTCGGCGCTCTTATGTGCCCTGCCCGGAGGATTGGCCGTGTTGCTGACATCCCGTGCGCCCCGGTTAGTGACCCGGAAAGAGGGATTTATGATCGTTACCCTGGTGTGGCTGGTGTTTTCTCTCTTTGGGGCGTTCCCCTATGTTTTTAGCGGAACTATTCCCAAATATACCGATGCCTTTTTTGAGACCATGTCGGGTTTTACCACCACAGGCGCAAGTATCGTGGATAATATCGACGTTTTCCCCAGGGGGATCCTTTTCTGGAGATCGCTCACCCACTGGTTGGGAGGAATGGGAATTATCGTACTTTTCCTGACTATTATGCCTGAGTTCGGAATCGGCGGTATGCAGCTCTATGATGCGGAAGTGCCGGGTCTTACTGTGGAAAAGTTAAGCCCGAGGATTTACCAGACTGCCCGGATCGTTTGGGGTGTCTATGTGCTACTGACCCTGTTGGAAACCATCCTGCTGATGTTTGGTGGAATGTCGCTGTTCGACAGTGTCTGTCATTCCTTTGCCACGATGGCTACCGGGGGCTTCTCCACCAAACAGGCCAGTATCGCTGCCTGGCCATCCCCCTATATCCAGTATGTGATTGCCCTTTTTATGTTTTTAGCCGGAACCAACTTTACCCTGCTCTATTTTGCCGGTAAAGGCAAATTTGCAAGGATGTTCCGCGATGAAGAGTTCCGGTATTATTTTCTCTTTGTGCTGGGATTTACTGTGTTGATATTCAGTGGTCTGCTAATCACTTCGACCCTTCCTGCTGAAAATGCATTCAGGGATTCTCTCTTTACAGTCGTCTCCATTATCACGACCACGGGATTTGTTACTGCCGATTATCTGATGTGGAGCCCGGTTCTCTACATGCTGGTCTTCATTCTCTTTTTCTTCGGTGGATCCACCGGTTCCACCGGCGGGGGAATTAAAATCATGCGGATTGTCCTGCTTCTCAAAAACAGCTATTATGAATTGCGCAGGATTATCCATCCCAGTGCGGTGATCCCTGTCCGATTCAACCAGCATTCCATAGAACCCAAAATTATCTCCAATGTTCTGGCCTTTTTTATGTTTTATCTGCTGGTATTTTTTGCAAGTACTGTGGTTCTGATGATCTTTGTGGGTGACATGGACACCTCGATGGGTGCAGTGGCCTCCTGTCTGGGGAATATTGGCCCCGGGTTGGGCGAGGTGGGGCCTGTTTTTACCTATTCCCATATTCACGATGCCGGAAAATGGTTTCTCTCCTTCTTGATGATGCTGGGCCGTCTGGAACTCTTTACCGTTCTGATTCTCTTTTCCCCCTCCTTCTGGACCGACCGGTAGAAACCGTATGTCTTTCTTCCTGTACCTGGATTCTATCTTTTTCGCTGCCGGGCCACTGTCGGGCCTGAGTTGGCGGGGATCCTGCCGTTTGCCTATTCACCCGCCTTGTTTAATTGGCCGGTGTTCCTTATTTTTATATCTTCGGCAGTTAAAAACTCAATTTATCTGAATTTGTCTAACCGGTAAGCAGGCAAGCTGTTCCGGAGGTTCGCAAAAATGAACTGGAAACTGATATTCAGGGTAGTAGGGCTTTTGTTGCTCGTGGAGGCATTTGCAATGTGGCTGAGTATGGTGGTTACCCTGATCACCGACAACCGGGATACCCTTGCTTTTGCCCTTTCTGGAGGCTTAACCCTGGGGTTGGGATCTATTCTGTTCTTCCACAATTTCAGGATAAAGGGGATCATCACCCGGAACGAGGGCTTCCTTGTAGTCTCCCTGGTGTGGCTGATTATCTCCTTGTTTGGAACCCTTCCTTATCTGATCAGCGGGGAGATTCCCGGTTTTACCGATGCCCTTTTTGAGTCGGTATCGGGTTTCACCACCACAGGAGCTACAGTGATTCCCGATATTGAATCCCAGTCGGCCGGAATGCTTTTCTGGAGGGCGCTTACCCAATGGCTGGGCGGTATGGGAATCATCATGTTTACCCTCTCCTTTATGAAGGCGTTCGGGATCGGGGGAATGCAGTTGTTCAACGCGGAAGTTCCGGGAGTTACCCATGAAAGAGTCAACGCCAGGATCCAGTACACGGCACGGAATATCTGGATCATCTACCTTTCGTTGACCGTGCTGGCTGCCCTGCTCCTGATGACCGGGGGGATGCCGCTCTTCGACAGTGTCTGCCATGCCCTCTCCACCATTTCATCAAGCGGATTCTCAACCAAACAGGCTGGATTAGCTCATTGGTCGTCGCTTTATATCCATGGTGTGGTCATTTTTTTTATGATCCTGGCCGGCACCAATTTTAATCTGATTTATCTGCTGGTAACCGGTAAATTCAGGAGGGTAATCAGGGATGAGGAGTTCAAATATTATCTTCGTTTTATTGCCGGATTTACCATTCTGATTTTTGCCGGTTTGCTTATCACCACCAGTGAACCTGCGGGATTGTTGTTCCAGGATTCCTTGTTTATGGTGGTTTCCATCCTAACCACCACGGGCTATGTGACCAGTGATTACACCACCTGGGCGCCGGCGGTGGGTATGCTCCTCTTTGCGCTCTTTTTTTTCGGAGGAATGACCGGGTCAACCGGAGGAGGGATGAAAATCATGCGCATCGTTATTCTGTTAAAAAACGCCTGGTATGAACTGCGCCGGATTATCCACCCCAAGGCCATCCTGGATGTCAGGTTCAACGGCAGGTTTGTCTCGCCTAAGATTGTTTCCAATATTCTGGCGTTTTTCGTCTTTTATATGCTGATTTTCGTTCTGGGAAGCTTCCTGATGATGTTTTTTTTGGAAGACCTTGAAACCAGTATTGGGGTGGTGGCAACTTGTCTTGGAAATATAGGCCCAGGTCTGGGGAGCCTGGGACCTTCAGGTTCTATTGCCCCCATTCCGGATGCAGCTAAGTTCATCCTTTCCTTATTTATGGTGCTGGGACGCCTTGAGCTTTTCACGCTGCTTGTGATCCTGTCCCCTTCCTTCTGGAGAGGGTAGCCTTCCCGGAAGAGATGCTGAATCAAAGGATTAGATCTCCTTTTCCTTTCCTAATCATCACCGGTTCTCCCGAAATAAAATCGATTATGGTGCTGGGAACAATCGCCCCGGTACCTCCATCGATCACCAGATCAACTATGTCGGCGTATTTTTCATGGATCATTTCAGGATCGATGGAGTATTCGAGCATCTCATCCTCATCATGAATTGAGGTGGATACTATGGGGTTGCCAGACTCCTTTCCCCTTTCACGTCGGAGGTTGTTCTCTGTCATTCTTATCCATCAGGTTGTTGTCTTTCCTTTGT
>CAZLDP010000099.1:0-8043 GCA_964558145.1 uncultured Prolixibacteraceae bacterium
AAACTAAACACCATGAGTAAACCATGTCCAGATGTGCATCAAACGATCTGTTAAAACCTGACCACGATTCCTTTTCCGTACGTGTTAGTAATGTTGGGTCATTTTTCCCTGAAGGGGACTCAGGGCCCGTTGGTGAGCGGTTACGCAAGGAATTGCGGGTTGGTCGGTACAGAAAGTCAATTTCTATTGCCGGTTTAAGCCGTTTATGCTATGGAGTCAGCAAGGGCATATCCAAAACAACCTAATATTTTTACAGATGAAAAAGTTACTGACAGGTTTATCTTTGTTAATGGCGGGAGGAGTGGCGCTCTTTTCCTCCTGTAGGGAAGAAGAGCCCGTGGATCCACCTAAGGCGGGTATCTTCTTCAGTGTAGCCGATAAACAGGTGGCATTTACCGCCCTGACCAAGCGGGCCGATGCTTTTCTCTGGGATTTTGGCGACGGGGAGACCAGCACCGAGCAGAACCCTGTCCACCTTTACAAAGAGGGGGGTATTTACGATGTGAAACTCTCGGTTACCGGAGAAGGGGGGAATGCAGAAGCGGTCGCGGAGGTATCGCTGGCGCTCTCCGATCTACAGATGCTTACCGGCGGTTCCAGGGCGGTAAACGGGAAAAAGTGGAGAATCAAGGGAACCCACTCTCCGAAAGATGCCCTGACGCTTGCCGATGACAAGTTTACCGTGCTGGCAGCCCTGAGTCCGGGGATCCTGGGCAGTGCCGGACTGGGACTTCCTGAAGTCTATGAGGATGAGTTTATTTTTAAACACGACGGGAGTTATATCCATTCCCCTCAGCACGGAGGCGCTTTTGCCGGACTGGTCTACTCCATGATCAACAAAAAAACCATCCTGAAAGCAACCCCGATGAGTCAGCAGTATGGGTTGTGCTATACGGCCTGGACTCCCGAAGCCGGGGCAAAATTCACGCTCACCGCGAAAAAGGATTTTACCCTGGAGGTTACCAACTATCCGTCGGGAAGTACCGCCATAGAGCGCACCTATCCGAATGTGATGACCCTCAGTTTCTCGGGCAATGAATTCATCGGATTCATGGATTTTACCAGGGAAGTGATCGTTCAGGAACTCACCAACGAGTCGATGCGGCTGGTGCTGTTCATGTGCGCCACGCAAAAGGCTCATTACAACAAACCTTCCAATGCCATCATTCTCACTTTCGAAGCAGTGAAATAGTGCCGTATATCCTTTTCTTCGCCGGTGAAGGTACAATACCTGTGAGTTTTCCACATCACCTGAATGGAAACCAATCGCGGCGATCCATATATTCTCAGGGTTACTCAAACAGACTTCAATAAATCAGTTAAAGATGAAACATAAATATTCAAATAGCGCCTATATCACGCAGCCGGGATTTCTGCTGATGTTGTTCTTCCTGCTGTTTGGCATGGTCCCGGAGGTTTATCCGGAGGATCTTACCCTGGCTGTAGCAACTCAGCAGGGATACAAGGTAACCGGGAAGGTTACTTCGGTGAGCGACAATACCGGATTGCCGGGAGTGACGATCCGGATCAGGGGATCCCAGCAGGGAACCATTACAAATTCTGTAGGGGATTATTCTATCGAGGTACCCGATCTCAACCAGACCCTTGTATTCTCTTTCGTGGGTTTCAGAACCGAGGAGGTGCCTCTTGACAACCGCAGCGTGGTCAATGTGGCCCTGTTCGAGTCGGTGGAAGCCCTCGATGAAGTAGTGGTCACAGCCTTGGGGATCACCCGGAAGGAAAAATCGTTAGGCTATTCGGTCGGAAAGGTGGACGGGGAGGAACTGGTCAGAGTGGTTCAGGAAAATGCAATCAATGCCCTGGCAGGTAAAGTGGCGGGCGTCCAGATCAGCTCCACCGGCGGAACAGGTTCCTCGGTGAGCATGGTGATCAGGGGCGCCAACTCGCTGAGCAACGACAACCAGCCCCTGTTCGTGATCGACGGAGTGCCGGTGGTTAATACGCTGAACAACGTGTCGGGATTCGGAAGCGACAACAGGGTTGACTATGGAAATGCCATTTCGGACCTCAACTCCGACGATATTGAAAACATCTCAGTGTTGAAAGGTCCCAGCGCCGCTGCCCTTTATGGTTCCAGAGCCGGAAACGGAGTGGTCCTCATTACCACCAAATCAGGAAAGAGGGCGCGCGGAGTGGAGGTGACCGTCAGTTCCAACACGGTCTTTGACCGGCCTTATAAATATTTCGCGATCCAGAAACAATTTGCCAACGGGATCTTCTCGTTTACCCCCGATGATTTTCCTCCCGGTTATGTGCTGCGGATCAATCCGGCCGATATACTGGGATGCGGAATTGAACTCGATAAAGAGTATTTTGCCGTTCAGTGGAACAGCCCCCGCGATGCCAATGGAGTGCAGGTTCCCACCGAACTGGTGTCGCATCCCGACAATGTGGCTAATTTCGTGCAGACCGGGATTACCACCACCAATGGGGTTGCCGTATCGAACAATTCGGAGCATTACAACTTCAGGATTGGGGTGACCAATATGACCAACCGGGGTATCGTCCCCAACTCCGACCTTTTCCGGAATAACCTGACATCTTCGGCTTCTGTCAAAGCACGGCGGAATTTTACCATCAGCTCCAATATCAATATCAACCGTTCCTGGTCCAACAACCGGCCATCGGGCAACAGGGGAACCAATCCCCTTCAATGGGCATACAGTGTCTTTCCGAATTTAGATATTCGTGATTTCAGGGATTATTGGGTACCGGGGAAGGAAGGACTGGAAGCGATGACTTACCACAAGGGGACTTATGAGAATCCCTGGTTTCTGGCCTATGAGGTGAACAACAGTTTTGACAGGGACAGGGTGTTCGGCAATCTGAAGGCCGACTGGCAACTGACCCGGAATTTGAACCTGATGGGGCGGTATTCCCTCGACCGTTTCTCCGAAAAAAGGGAAACAAAGATTGCTCCCGGTTACTCCAAGGAACCCAACAACGGAGCCTATGGCATCCAGAGCCTGGTGAGCTACGAACGGAATGTGGATGTGCTGGCCACCTTCAGCGAAGAGTGGGGTCCATTCAGTGTGTCTGTGTCGGGTGGGGGAAATGCCCTTTACAAGAAAGGATCCTCCATCAGCAACTCATCAAAACCAGGAGCAGGATTGATTGTTCCGAATGTGTTTACGGTAAACAACATCAAGTCGGGCTCTCTCAATTACAGCAGCGCCTGGAGCCAGAAGGCAATTTACAGTGTTTACGGACTGGCCAGTCTGGGATGGGATGAAAAGCTCTTCCTCGATCTGACGGCACGCAACGACTGGTCAAGCACCCTTCCCAAACAAAGTCAATCCTACTTTTATCCCTCGGCCTCACTCAGTGTGCTGGTCAATGAGATGGTCGATCTGGGTGACCGGGTCGATCTGTTTAAAATCAGGGGAGGATGGGCTATGGTGGGGAACGATACCGACCCATACCAACTTTACAATACCTACGCGGATGCCGGTCAATGGGGTGAAGCTACCCGGCTTGCCAAATCGGGGCAGATCCTGACCCCGAACCTGAGACCGGAGGAGGCCACTTCGATAGAATTCGGGATCGATCTGGGACTATTCAAAAACAGACTGAGGTTTGAAGGTACCTGGTATGAACTGGAAAACAGAAATCAGATTATCCGCAACATCCCTGTGGCGAGTTCTACCGGGTCTGATGCGGTCAATATCAACGCGGGACTGGTTGAAAGCCGGGGATGGGAGTTTATGGTATCGGGAACACCTTTCAGAACGCGGGATTTCAGATGGGATATCAGCTTGAATTTTTCGCGCAACCGGACCTGGCTCCGTGAAATATCTGAAGGCATAGAAGTCATTAAATTCTGGAACGACGCCAGGGGAGGTGCCTGGTCGTATGTGGGGGACGAGATCGGAACGTTGTATGATGCGGCCATTCTGACGGTAACCGATAAGGATTCACCCTATTTCGGATATCCCATTCTCAGCACCAGTGAATATGAATGGCAGGAAGTGCTGGTGGAGGATGCCCGGAACATGATCGGCAATTACAATCCCCGGTTTCTGACCGGATTACAGACGGGTCTCACTTTCAAAGGTTTTTCGCTGAACATGTCATTCGACTGGAGGAATGGGGGACAGTTTATATCCCAGACTCAGCGTTATATGGCCGAAGATGGCAACTCGCAGCGCTGGCTTGAAAGCATGATTAATCCCGGTGGCCGTACGGGCAAGGAATTGCGCGACTGGCTGGTAGCGAATGAGGACCGGTATATCCGCAACGGATTCCATGTCGTGGGAGGCCCCACCACTGCTTATGGTGGGTTCCCCGAGAACTGGAGCGGGGTGTATGTAAACGACGGGGTGTTTGTCCCGGGTGTAGTTGCCGTGACGGATGCGCAGGGGAAGGTGACCTATGTGGAAAACCTGGGTGAAAACAATCCCCTTCCCATAGTACCCTATGCAGTGAGTTACCCATGGGGGTTTGCTGCTGCCTCGATGTTCGATGCCGATTTCGTGAAACTGAGGGAAATCTCACTCGGTTACCAATTTCCACGCAGGGTGATGGAACGGATCGGAACAATCAGGGAGCTCTCCCTGTCGTTATACAGCCGGAATATCATTCTTTGGACAAAGGCAAAGGTAGGAGTGGATCCCGAACGGGCTTTCCAGGTGGAAAATTCCTCGGAGGGTAGAAGGGGGATCCAGTTTAAACAGGGTATCGAACGCTACAATGTGGATCCGTGGGTCTTCCCGATCGGATTTAAGGTTGACCTGGTTTTTTAGAAATAAAAAAAATCTGACATTATGAATACGATTCAGAATAAATTAGTGATCATGTTGATCCTGTTCGTGGTTTTACTGGTTTCTTGCAAGGATCTTGAGGAGATGAACATAAACCCGAACGGTGTGGATCCCCGGAATGCGCATCCCAATTTGCTGTTGCCTACGGTAATCACCTCCACGGGACAGGCTGTGGTCGGACTCGGATTTGGTGATCTGGCCGGTGTGATGCAACATACCCAGAAAGATGGCTGGTCGGATGAGCACAATGCCTACGAATGGTCGAGCCAGGAGTGGTCGGGTTTTTACGGAACCCTGCGGAATGCTGAAGAGATGTTGAAAAAGTCGGAAGAAGCCGGTCTCGATTTTCACAAGGGGGTAGCCCTGATTTTCAAAGCATACAACTTCGGGATGATTACCGACCTCTGGGGTGATGCTCCCTTCTCGAAAGCGCTGCTGGGGGAAGAAGGGGGCGCCAGTCTGCAGCCGGTTTTCGATTCCCAGAAAGATATTTACACGGGTATTCTTGCCATGCTCGAAGAGGCCAATACCCTTTTGTCAAAGGGCGCCGCAGAATACAAGGATATCAACCCCACCCAGGATGTTTTGTATAAGGGTAACGTAGCGCAATGGCGTAAGTTTGCCAACTCCCTTGCTTTAAGGTATTATATGCGTTTGTCGGTGAAGGAGCCCGCGACTGCCAAAGGCGGAATCGAAAAGCTGACGGCCGATCCGGCGCGCTATCCGCTGATCTTAGAAGCGGCCGATGATGCCTCTTTCCCCTATGTCGGGAACAGTTCCGGGGATTCCTGGCCATGCAATACGGCGTATGACATCAGCGAAACCAACTGGCGCAGGCTTAAGATGTGTTCGACGCTGGTGGAGAAACTCCAGGCCCTGGGTGATCCGCGGCTGGGGGTTTGGGCCTCTAAGATTCAGATTCCCCTGGTCATCGATCCTGCCAGACCGGCCAATTTTGACCAGATCATCGATGGGAAACGGGTGATTGCCCAGAATGTGGCCGACAAATACACCTCCACTTTCGGGGTGCCGCTCGACACCGACCCGGAATATGTGGGTCTTCCCCCCTCCTGGGGAAGCGTTCCGCAGGCGTATAACCTGAATCCCAGCCTGGAGCAGGCTCCTGTGAATCCTCATGCTTCCCATATCAGTGAGATGTACAAAAAGCCCTCAGGCCCGTTGCTTCAAGCCAGGCTGATTTCAGCCGCCGAGGTGCGGTTTATTCTGGCGGAGGCTGCCCTCAACGGGTGGAATGCAGGAGGTGCCGCGGCTGAACATTACCAGGCAGGGATAAAGGCCTCCTTCGATACCTGGGGAGTGTCGGGTTCCTATGCTTCCTATATTGCCAAAGCCGGCGCCGCCTATAACGGAACGCGGGCTCAAATTATCGACCAGAAATGGATTGCGAGCTGGACCTCTGCCGCGGAAGCCTGGTCCGATTATCGCAGGACCGGTCTTCCGGCTCTGTCACCCGGGAAGGTGGTGAAACGGAATGCTCTCCCGCTCCGTTTCTATTATGGGACCAATGAGCTCAACTTTAACCCGGCCAATGTGCAACTTGCTGCCGGCAAACTGGAAATCACGCCTTACACGGCTCCCGACGGCAAGAACAGTGCCTGGTCGAAACCCTGGATTCTGCAGGGGACAGGTAAGCCCTGGTAGTCTAAGTACTCCCTTCCCCTGATCCGGAACAACCTGTTTTTCCGGATCAGAGAAGGGTTTTTGTAAGTCATCAGAAGCAAACCCATTTCATACGACCATGAAAAAATGTTTGATTTTCGGGATCATCCTCTTCCTGATTCCCGTAATAGCCCATCCGGTTACACCCCCTAAAGGGATCAAGCCCGAAACAGCGCTTCAGGCATACCTGAAGCAGCCCGATAAATCCTTCAAATGGCAGGTTGTGGACCGGCATCAGACTGAGGGGGTCAGCTTTTTCCGTATCATTTTTACCTCCCAGACCTGGAGGAATATTCCCTGGACGCACGAGATGATCGTGATGGTGCCCGACCAGCCTGCAAGCGACCATGCCTTGCTCTTTATCAACGGGGGCAGTGTGAAGGAAGGAAAAACCAATACCCACGGGTGGGATGATGAATTGTTGAAAGCCGTGGGAAACCTGTCAAAGACCCACCGGTTCATCGCTGCACTTTTATGGCAGGTTCCCAACCAGCCCCTTTACGACGGACTGAAAGAGGACGCCCTGATCTCCTATACCCTTCACCAGTTTCTCGGTGACCGTGACTATTCATGGCCGTTGCTTTTCCCGATGACCAAAAGTGCGGTGAGCGCCATGGATGTGATCGGGAAGTTCACCAGAAAAGAGACCGGGAAAAAGATCCGTCATTTTGTGGTGACGGGAGCCTCCAAAAGAGGATGGACCACCTGGCTGACTGGCGCCTCTGATCGCAGGGTAAAGGCAATTGTGCCCATGGTGATCGATGTGCTGAACATGCCGGTCAATATCGACTACCAGAGAAAAGTATGGGGCGACTACAGCGTCGAAATCGAGGATTATGTGAAACTGGGTATCACCCAACAACTCGGCACTGCCGATGGGGATGACCTGGTAAAAATGATCGATCCCTTTTCCTACCGCAAATCGCTGACCATGCCCAAGATGGTGGTGATGGGAACCAATGATCCCTATTGGCCTGTCGATGCGGTGAAAAACTACATCGACCTGATTCCGGGGGAAAACCATTTCTGTTATGTTCCCAATGCCGGTCATGGCCTGGGCGACAAAAAGCAGGCTCTGGCCGCGTTGGGGGCGTTCACGGCTTTTACGGCTGCCGGCGAAGTGTTTCCCCGGTTTGAATACCAGATCAGGGAGAACAAGGAAAGTGCATCCCTGAAAGTGGAACCCACTCCCGGTTATCTCACCGGGGCGGTGTTGTGGAGCAGCACTTCATCGGACCGCGATTTCAGGGATGAAAAATGGACTTCCCGCGATCTGGATGCCGCGGGTAATTCACCGGTTGAGATCGAAGTGGCCTATCCTGAATCGGGTTTTAAAGCCTTCTATGTCGACCTGATCTACAGGGCTCCCGCAGGATATGCGTTTACCCAAAGCACCCGGATGTTTGTTGCCGGCGAAGAGGGTCTCTTTCTTGAACCCGGTAAGTAAGCCGGAAAAGAGGCTGTGCCCGACCGCTGTTCAGCGGATCGCGAGCTGCACGTGTTTCACTTTGCGCCTGTTCCAGGTATAGGTGATGTGAACCGACTTGTCGGCGGCCTGGATGATGGCAGGGTAGCTGAATTC
>CAZLDP010000100.1:0-8041 GCA_964558145.1 uncultured Prolixibacteraceae bacterium
CAGGCCTGATAATCCGTACAAAACCGGAAAGGGAAGATAAGAAATCAGTTTCAGCACACCGATCCCGGCCGCCTTAATAAGTTCAAGCGGAGAGAATAGTACTTTTGGTTCCTCAACCATTGTGTTTTCTTTTTTTATTAGAATTTAACATCCTACTATAATAGGTCAGTATACTGGTTTATCTCCGGGTTTTTTGTATTTCCATCTCTTGTGTGACCAAAGATACGAAGAAGGTTCTTCCCTGATCATCTTTTCGGTTTTCTTTACGTAAGCGAGCGTGAGTTCTTCCACGCTCATATTCTCCGGATTTTCAGTCAACACTTCGAACCAGGTTTCGTAGTACCCTCTTTTGATGCGCCGTACCTGCTGAAACAGAACCGGACAGCCAAACCGGCGGGCCAGTTTTGCAGGACCGTTGAAAAACAGGGTGGGCTGGTTCAGGAAGGTGGTCCAGAAGGGATGGTTCCAGGGAGGTGCCTGATCTGCAGCCAGCCAGGTCAGCACCGGTATACTCTTCCGGTTCGCATCAATCAGCTTCTTCAGAATCAGTGACATGGATACGGTTTCGCCTCCGAATCTTTCCCTGATCCCGTTCAGGTATCTGTCGAACTGCAGATTGTGCAGGGGTTTGTACACAAAGAAGTGGTGATGCTTTATACTGCGTGGTAAATGCAGAAGCCACTCCCAGTTGCCGTAATGGGTAGCCATCGCGATTACGCTTTGGTGCAGTTTAAAATAACTGTCGGGAAGATCCGGATTTCTAATTATCATCCTTCGTTCCAGGTCTTCGGCAGTCATCGCACCGGTTTTTATCGTTTCTAAAGTGATGTCTGACAGATGGCGGTAAAATTTCCGGGCGATTGCATTTCTTTTTTTCCGGCAGATTTCCGGAAAGGCATTTTGCAGGTTGATCTCCACCACGTGCCTGCGGTATCTGATCACATGGTAAAGAAAAAAACCTAAGATATCTGAAAAAAGATACAAACCTGGAAAAGGAATCAGCGACACTATTCTGAAAAGTGCCACAACTGTATATGGGCCAATTCTGGAAATCATAACCGGATTATCCGGCAAAACTATGTTTTTTTGGCCAAAATGATACGGAAATAGTCCAAAGCTGATATATTCGCAAAAAAAACCAGAAATTATGAAGTTTTATTTGACGATCATCTGCAGTATGTTGTTTTCTGCCTTAGTGGCTCAAAATGTTTACATCGCTCACCGGGGGGCATCGTACGACGCGCCTGAGAACACGGTAGCTGCAGCCAGGCTGGCTTGGGAAACCGGTGCCGATGCCGTGGAAATTGATGTTTATCTGGCATCCGATAACCGGGTGGTAGTTATTCACGACAAGGATACCCAAAGGACATGCGGAGGTAAAAATTTTGTCATCAAAACAACTCCCTCGGTTGTTTTGCGCGATCTGGACGCTGGAATCTGGAAGGGAGAACAGTTCAAAGGGGAAAGAATTCCTTACATTGAGGAGGTTATTGCTACGGTTCCTGAAGGAAAGATGCTTGTCGTTGAAATTAAATGCGGAAGTGAGGTGATTCCTCATTTGGAGAGAATTATCGGGAAGTCGGAGAAAAAAGGGCAGATTGTGTTCATCTGTTTCGGATGGGAAACCATTGTCAATGTGAAGAAAGCTTTTCCCGACAACAAAGCTTACTGGCTTTCGGGATCGAAACAGGCTGCCATTAAAAAGTTAGACGAAATTGCAGCGCTGGGAATCGAAGGGATCGACATGCAATACCAGGCCATCGATGAGGAACTGGTCACCCTGGCAAAGGAGAAAAACTTGGAAGTGCTGGCATGGACAGTTGACAATCCGGAAGAAGCCAAAAGGCTTAACGCGCTGGGTGTTACCTGGATTACGACCAACAGGCCCTCCTGGCTGAAAGAACAGCTTGAACGCTGACCGGCCGCAGGTTAATGGTTTTTTCCCGCCTTTTGCCCATCCACAACTGCTATGGCGGCCCTATTGACAATTTCATAAACCGAACTCTCCATACGGATCAGTGCCGGATAATGAGGAACTTGTCCTGTGCGAAATTCAGTTTTGCAGTTCTCTATTTTCAATTACATTTGCTGCCAAAAATAATTCGCACATGTTCCAGACCTGGTTTGAATGCAAGGTAAAATACCTTAAGGTTGATGAAGATGGCCGTGAAAGACAGGTCACTGACAATTTCCTCCTTGATGCAATCTCCTTTACCGATGCGGAGACAAGGATAATTTCCATAATGCAGAGCATGGTCAGGGGAGAGTTTATGGTTACCGATATCCGCAAGTCGAAAATTGCTGAAGTGTTCCCGTACGAAGTGGGAGAGTGGTGGTTCCGTGCAACCATCAACCTGATAGCCATTGATGAGGAGGCCGGAAAAGAGAAAAAACTCAGGAGTACATATCTGGTTCAGGCCGATAATATCAGGGAAGCGCTGGCCCGTATTGATGAGAGCCTTTCCTTCCTGATCGTTCCCTATGTGGTTTCTGCCCTGGCCGTGAGTACCATTGCCGATGTGTTTCCCTATACCCCCGGTGCGCTACCTGTAGCCCAGCCAGAAAATCCGGCCGGTTCGTAAGGGTGTTTTCTTTTAGGAAACTATCTCAGATTTCTTAGGGCTTTGAAAAAGTTAAAGACTTCCCTTTTCTGCGGGTCAAAATAGTAATATGCAGTGGCGATCCGGCTGATATCCCTTACTTCACTGTAGAGCTTTTCGATTTTCTCCTTGTATTCGGCAGGGACTATGGAGGCATCGTTCATCATGGTGAAACATTCCGAAAAATTCTCCAACTCCTTTGCATTTTCCACCACCCGATTCACAATGTGGGGATCAAGCCCGTGAGCCAAAATTTTATCCCGCAATTCAGGCGTTAAATTTTTTGCAAAGGTCTTTACAAACTGAAACATGCTGTAATGGTCCCCGTTTTTGGCATCACTGAAGTAGTCGTTGTATCCCAGAATCTGATAAAACTCCTTTTGAAAGGATTTATCGTTCTTATAGTCGTTTTTTACCGAGGCCCTGATAATCCCGATATCGGTCAGTGAAGAGATCATTAATTCACGCCAAATCAGCAACTTTCCCAGGGTGGCTTTGATGTTGCATGAAGATGAAAATTGAGCGACGATAGCCTGTGCATCCTTTTTGAGTGATTCCGCATATCCCACATTCCATTCTTTTCGGATATGGGCCAGTTCATAAATGTTTTCTGCAAATGAATTTACGATGGACTGGCAGGCAAAGATGGTGGCAGCCGTTGAAGGGCAAAGGTTTTTCGATTCCATAGCTTAGCGTATTTGTTAGTATTTACAGGTTGCTAAAATCAGGAAAAAAAATAAGAAATGACCTTCCGGGTACATGTTGCACAGCTTAAAACAGGTATGTTGTGCAACCATGTTTTTTAAAAGGGGAGTTCCTCCGGCGGCAGCAATGATAGGCAACGAGGAATTTCGATTTCAGGTAAGCTCCTGGTTGTCGCGGGATATGAGTGGACGGCAGATTATTTGTGTCTTTTCCTGAGTTTTGCTGCCAGATCTTCAATCCTGTATCCCTTGTGGGAGAGCAGGACGATCAGATGATAGAGGAGATCGGCTCCTTCGTAAAGGAAGTTTTCATCGTCGTTGGCCATGGCACCGATTACCGTTTCCACCGCTTCTTCACCGACTTTCTGAGCGATTTTGCGGATTCCTGCCCTGAAAAGGGAGGTAGTGTATGAACCTTCCGGCATCTCCTTTTTGCGTTGGTCTACCAGATCCTGCAGGTATTCCAGGAAAAGGAGGTCGCTTTCCTCATTGGTTTCATCCCAGCAGGTGTCAGCGCCTGTATGGCAAACGGGGCCCACGGGATTGACCTTGATCAGCAGGGTGTCGTTGTCGCAATCGGTCATCAACTGTACCACTTCCAGAAAGTTACCGCTTTCTTCCCCTTTGGTCCAAAGACGCTGTCTGGACCGGCTGAAAAATGTGACCCGTCCTGTCTCTTCCGTTATACGGAGCGCTTCGGGATTCATAAACCCCAGCATCAGCACCCGGAGCGTCGTGTTGTCCTGGATCACCGCGGGGATAAGCCCGTTTAGTTTTGAAAAGTCAGGGGTAAAGGATTCATTCATCGATTCCATGACAAGTGGGTCAATTTACTGTTGTCGTTATCTAACCTCAATTCCGCAAGCCCGAAGATAGGATTTTAATTCTGGGATTGAAATCTCCCTATAGTGAAATATGCTGGCCGCCAAACCAGCATCTGCTTTGCCGACTGTAAAAACCTCGGCAAAATGCTCCATTTTTCCGGCTCCTCCGGAGGCAATAATGGGAATGGTGAGCATTTCCGAAAGACGTGCCAGCTCCTGACAGGCAAAACCGTTTTTGGTGCCGTCGTGGTTCATGGAAGTGAACAGAATTTCTCCGGCTCCCCGGTCTTCTCCTTCCTTGGCCCAAGAGAACAGCTCTTTGTCAGTCGGGATCCGGCCTCCGTTGACCGTGACGGTCCATAAACCCTGCTGATCGCCCTGGGCGTCAATGGCCAGCACTACAAACTGGCTTCCGAAATGGAGGGCCAGGTCGTCTATCAGTTTCGGATTCCTTACCGCTGATGAATTGATGCTGATTTTATCTGCCCCGGCATCCAGGAGAAGGTCGGCATCTTTCAGCTCACTGATACCTCCACCCACGGTAAACGGTATATTAATCTCCCGGGCGATTCTTTTTACCAGTTCTACGAAAGTCTTGCGCCCTTCAATGGTCGCGGTGATGTCGAGAAATACCAGTTCATCGGCGCCTTGTTCGGCATACAGAGCGCCCAATTCTACCGGATCGCCCACGTTCCTGATATCAATAAAGTTAATGCCTTTAACCGTGTGTCCGTCTCTGATATCCAGACAGGGAATAATTCTTTTTGCAAGCATATCTTCGCGTTATTCCGGGAAAACCGGATTAATTGTGTTTATTAAAATCGGCCAGCTCTTTGAGCGTGATTTTGCCTTCGTATATTGCCTTGCCGGTTATTACACCCGGAACGCCCCTTTCAGCCAGTTTTTCGACATCGCCGATGGAGGAGATTCCTCCGCTGGCGATCAGATCAAGTCCGGGGATTTCCTCAAGGATCTGACTGTACAGTTCGAAGGAAGGCCCCGTAAGCATTCCGTCTTTGGCTATATCGGTGGAAATCACGGTGTGGATCCCTTTCACTACGTACGATCGGATGAAAGGAATGAGGTCTGTTTCTGACGCTTCGGTCCAACCGCTGACGGCTATTTTCCCCTCCCAGGCATCGGCGCCGAGGATTATTTTCTTCGATCCGTATTTTTGAAGCCACTCCAGGAATGTATCAGGTTCTTTAACCGCAATGCTGCCTCCGGTAACCATAGCAGCTCCGGATTCAAACGCGATTCGGAGATCGGCATCGCTTTTTAATCCACCGCCGAAATCGATAACCAGCCTTGTTTTTATAGCGATTTTTTCAAGTACTCTATAATTAACAATATGTTTTTCGCGAGCGCCATCCAGGTCAACCAGATGCAACCGGCGAATCCCCGCATCCTCAAACATTTTGGCCACTTCAAGGGGATTCCCGCTGTACACCGTCTGCCTCGCATAGTCTCCCTGCGAGAGGCGTACGCATTTCCCTCCCAGAATGTCGATGGCAGGAATAATCTCTATATTACTCATTTTGAACCTTTGAACACGTCACAACCTTATTTATTGTCTTCCAGGATCATCCTCAGAACAGCCATTGCCGACCATTCCCTGTTGGCCGCTTCCCTGATCACTACCGAAGCCGGACTGTCGATCACCTCATCGGTCACAATCATGTTTCTGCGTACGGGAAGGCAGTGCATGAAGCGGGCATTGGCGGTAAGTGCCATTTTCCGGGCGTCAACGGTCCAATAACGGTCCTTCGACAAAACCTGGCCGTATCGGGTATAGGAGGCCCAATTCTTGGCATAGATGAAATCGGCACCTTCGAAAGCCTTATCCTGGTTGTATTCCACGGTAAGCCCTTCCATGAATTCAGGAGCCAGTTCATACCCTTCGGGGTGGGTGACCACCAGATCATAGTTGGCCCTGCGCATCCATTCCACAAAGGAGTTGGCCACTGCTTGCGGGAGAGCACGGGGATGTGGTGCCCAGGTTAGAACCACCCGTGGTCTCTTTTGGGTCTTGAGTTCTTCGATGGTCATCAGGTCGGCAAAACTCTGGAGGGGATGACGGATGGCAGCTTCCATACTCACAATGGGAACACCGGCATAATCGA
Organism: uncultured Prolixibacteraceae bacterium; assembly: GCA_964558145.1. Taxonomy (GTDB): domain Bacteria; phylum Bacteroidota; class Bacteroidia; order Bacteroidales; family Prolixibacteraceae; genus UBA1413. Next base: position 6,252 of record CAZLDP010000100.1, read on the forward strand.
TGAACTGATTCAGGATCATCTCGCCGTAATCAGCTTCGCGGCTCTCAAAGCGGGCAAACGACCGCACCCCGATGATATCACAATAGGAGCCTATCACAGGGACCGCCTCCCTGAGATGTTCAGGCTTGTTACCGTCCATGACCACGCCCAGTTCAGTTTCAAGCTGCCAACCATCGTCGTTGACATTGAGAACCATGGTATTCATGCCCAGATTCATGGCTGCCTTCTGGGTGCTTAGCCTCGTCCTGAGACTCGAATTGAAGAAAATCAGTACCATGGTTTTGTTCTTCCCCAGGTGCGAAAATCCGAAAGGATTCTTTTTAACTTCAAAGGCAACATCCAACGCCTTCTTCAGGTCGGGGATATCATTGACCGATGTGAAATGTCTCATATAGATTCTTTATTCAAATTTAAGTTTTTTATCTTCTGACTTCTGTGTGTCCCTCATTTTCAACCGCGTTCTGAACCTCTCCCGGGTCGGGGGAATCCTTCTCCCGCTGCCTGTTCTTCAGGTTAAGGCCTGATGTGCCCATCCCCTTCCACCAGCCATTTATAGGTGGTCAGTTCTTCCAGGGCCATGGGGCCGCGGGCATGCAGTTTCTGGGTGCTTATTCCTATTTCGGCGCCTAACCCGAACTGGGCGCCGTCGGTAAAGGCAGTGGATGCATTGGTATAGACCACGGCGGCATCGACCGACTGCATAAATCGCCGGGCAGTTTCCCTGTTTTCCGTAACGATGGCTTCACTGTGCTTTGAGCTGTTTTTTGCAATGTGCCGGAGGGCCTCCTCCAACGACGAAACCGTCCGGATTGCCATTTTGAGTGACAAAAATTCCGTGCCGTACGATTCTGATGTTGCCGGGTAAAGCAGCTTGACAGGGTAGATTCCCGAAATTGCAGCGTAGGCCGGATCGTCGGCATAAAGTATTACCTCCTTTTCTGCAAGCCCCGACACCAGCCCTGGCAGATCAGCGAGCCTGTCGCGGTGAATAACCAGGCAGTCTAAGGCATTACATACCGAGGGACGTCTCGTTTTGGCATTGAAAATGATGGATGCCCCTTTGGAGATCTCGCCCTCCGCATCGAAATAGGTGTGGCATATTCCCGCTCCCGTTTCGATGACGGGGATGGTGGCATTTTCCCGGACGAAGTTGATCAACCCCTGACTTCCGCGAGGGATAATAAGGTCGATATATTCCCTTGCATGCAGCATTTCAAGGGTCTCCTCCCTGCCTGCCGGTAAGAGGGTTACTGCATCCACAGGGAGAAGGTGACTCTCCAGAACCCTGCGGATGAGTGATACAATGGCCGTATTGGAATGGATGGCATCGCTGCCTCCTTTGAGCACACAGGCATTTCCCGACTTCAGACAGAGTGAGAAAACGTCGAAGGTGACGTTTGGTCTGGCTTCATAAATGATTCCAATCACCCCAAAAGGAATGGTGACTTTTCTTATTTTCAGTCCGTTGGATCTCACGGTTTCTGACAGAATCCTTCCTGCTGGTGAGGGAAGGGAAGCTACCTGCCGGATGTCGGCGGAAAGGGCGGCTATTCGTTCCTCCGTGAGTTTCAGTCGGTCATATTTGGGATCGGAACTGTCCATCAGTTCCAGATCCTTTTTGTTTTCTGCCATGATGAGGGCAGATTGTTTCACTGCCTCTTCGGCCAGCTCATGCAACAGGCTGTTGAGGGTCAAGTCGTCAACTGCTGCAATCTGCCTTGAAGCTTCAAGGGTTCTTTCAAGTAGAGGTGCGCTCTTCATCAATTATTTCCCGTTTTCAAGGTATAAAT
>CAZLDP010000101.1:0-8013 GCA_964558145.1 uncultured Prolixibacteraceae bacterium
TTGCACTGAGGAAGAGGCCCAGAAATGGATAACAGGATCGCCCGATGCTTTTTGCAATACTTCCGACCCCATGCTTCTTGCCCGGATTCTTCCCGACTATGACCGTAAAACCCACGATTTTTACCGCTGGCGTGTGAGTTACACGCGCGAAGAGCTTTCAGAACTGGTCAGAAACCGTTCGGGAATTGATTTCGGGGAGATCACGGCACTGGAACCCCTGCAGCGAGGTTTTTCAGGAAGGATCATCAGGCTGAAGATTACAGGCACCCGCCAAAGTTACATCGTGGGCAAGGAGCTTGAAATAAGGAAATGGCTCTCCCCCACTCATTTATACAGTGCCGCCTTTGTGGTAGAGGTGGAAGAGGGAGAGCAGGGACTTCCGGCCAGGTTCATTCTTCACGGGGCCGGCTGGGGACATGGAGTGGGTTTGTGCCAGATCGGCGCTGCCGTGATGGGAGAAGAGGGATATCCCTACCGCCAGATTTTGGGCCATTACTTCCAAAAGGCTGTGATCTCCAAGCTGTACAAAGTGTAACCCTTCGCTTCCAACCATGTTGATTTTTTGAATTCAACCCATGAACTTAATTCCTGAAAAAAACCTGCATGCTATGGAAAAAAAGAGTTCCGGTAATCCCTGGGCATGGATCCCAACCCTCTATTTCGCCGAGGGAATCCCTTATATCGCGGTAATGACCATTTCGGTGATCATGTACAAAAGGCTGGGTATATCCAATACCGACATTGCCCTGTATACGAGCTGGCTTTATCTCCCCTGGGTGATCAAACCCTTCTGGAGCCCGTTTGTTGACATCCTAAAAACCAAACGGTGGTGGATCCTGACCATGCAACTCCTGATCGGAGCAGGATTGGCAGGGGTTGCATTCTTCATCCCGGCGCCATTTTTCTTCAGGGCAACCCTGGCTGTTTTCTGGCTGGTGGCTTTCAGTTCTGCCACCCACGATATTGCAGCCGACGGCTTTTACATGCTGGCCTTAGACTCCCACAACCAGGCATTGTACGTGGGGATCAGAAGCACCTTCTATCGCATCGCCTCTATTATGGGACAAGGTGTGCTGATCATTGTGGCCGGATTTCTGGAAAGTCACACCGGATTGACCCCCCTCTACCTGGAAGTGGAAGCCGGGCCCGGCTACGTTACGGAACTGACAATGGACGACGCATCCATCACCCAGAAGACAAACGACAACAACGCGTTGTTCTTCATTGCTTCCCCGCAAAAAATCCGGCTCGAAACCCAATCGATTCCGGCTGACAGTGCAAACCGTATTAAAACTTTTGCCCTGGAACAAAACAGGCTGAACGGTTTTATAAAACCTGCCGGAAATGAAAAGAACCTTCAAAAAGGAGAATCCGGTTCATGGTGGTCGAAGCATATCGCTGGTCCGCTGGGGGAATGGATCCGGCATAACTTTGGAGAACAGAAGGAAAAAGCTGTCAAAGGATCCCTGGCAGGAAACACAACCCTTGTCGGAATCAGGCTCAACCGGCAGCCCGACCCGGGAGTATCCCATGTGTTGGTCATGCACCTCGACAAAGGGGATAAAAGTATATCCCTTGTAGGAGCTGACCGGTTTGAATTCAATTCAGACAACTGGGATAAAACCGCCTGGGTTACTATCCAGGCCGATCCGAAACTGGATAAATTCACTACAGCCTCTTTCAAAGGTACCTCCGGAAACATCCCGATGGCCTGGTCGATTACCTTCTTTATCATGGCCGGACTATTTGTAGCTTTCTTTCTCTATCACCGCTTTGTTCTGCCCCATCCGGCCTCTGATAAACCGGCAGCCCATGCCACCGCCCGGAATATTGCACGGGAATTCACCACTGCATTCACTACCTTCTTCCAGAAAAAGCAGGCGGCAGCCGGCATTTTCTTCATGCTTACCTACCGTTTTGCCGAAGCCCAACTGCTGAAACTGGTTACTCCCTTCCTGCTCGACTCCAAGGATCTGGGGGGACTGGGACTAACCACCGGGGAAGTGGGAGTGGTATACGGGACCATCGGCATCCTAAGCCTTACCATAGGCGGAATTATCGGCGGAATTGTAGCTGCAAGGGGAGGCCTTAAAAAATGGCTTTGGCCCATGGCCCTCAGCATGATCCTCACCTGCGCCACCTTCGTTTACCTGGCCTATGCCACTCCCGGCAATCTGCTGGTGATTAATTTCTGCGTCGGTCTTGAACAGTTTGGCTACGGATTCGGCTTTACCGCCTATATGCTCTACCTGATCTACTATGCCGAGGGAGAATTCAAAACTTCGCACTATGCCATCTGCACCGCCTTTATGGCCCTGGGCATGATGATCCCGGGAATGTTTGCCGGATGGCTCCAGGAACAATTGGGTTACCGCCACTTTTTCGTGTGGGTCATGATCTGCAGCATTATCCCGCTGATTGCCACCTCTCTGCTGAAAATAGATCCTCTATTCGGGAAAAAAACCGCCCAAAATCAGTGAACCGTTGTGCCGACAATGAACCATCCGCACTCCGGATTGTTTCATTAAATATATCTATTTTCGTAGCCGGAATTATTTAATTGAAATATGACACTTTTCAGAAACCTGTTCCTTGCGGTTTTATGTGTGACCGCAATACCGCTCACCGCCCAGGAAGCCTATCGGGAAGTCAAACCGGAATCAAAAAATCTGGTCTATGAGGGTGGGGATTTTTATAACGTTAACCATTTTGTGGAAAAGCCCAAGGGGAAAAGACCCAGAAATATTATTCTGATGATCGGTGACGGCATGGGGGTTGACCATGTGTTTGCAGCCCTCACCGCCAATGGGGGAAATCTTTTTTTAAACAATTTCAGACATGTGGGTTTTTCCAAAACGCAATCGGCCAATAAATACATAACCGATTCAGCAGCCGGAGCAACCGCCCTTTCAACCGGCGTGCGCACTTACAACGGGGCAATCGGAGTCGACATCAACACCCAGCCTCTGAAAACCATTCTGGAAGAAGCAGAGGAACATCACCTGGCTACAGGACTGGTCTCCACCTCTTCCATCACCCATGCCACGCCCGCTTCGTTCATTGCCCACAAGGGTAGAAGGAGCACCTACGAAGCCATCGCCGCCGACTTTCTCAAAACCGACATTGACGTATTCATTGGCGGAGGCTATAAACATTTTACCGAAAGGGAGGATGGACGAAATCTTGTAAGTGAACTGAAGGGAAAAGGGTACCAGGTTTTGCAGGATATAGAGGCCATCTCACAGGTTAAAAGCGGCAAACTGGCCGGACTCACTGCCCCCGAACACAATGGAAGATTGTCGGAGAGAGGAAATATGCTGCCCGTGGCCACCCAAACAGCGCTTGAAATCCTCGACAATAACAAAAAAGGATTCTTCCTGATGGTCGAAGGTTCTCAGATCGATTGGGGAGGACATGCCAACAACACTGCCTACGTAATTGAGGAAATGCTTGATTTTGACAAAACCATCGGAATTGTCCTGGAGTTTGCGGCTCGCGACAGGGAGACACTTGTGATTGTTACTGCCGATCATGAAACCGGCGGGATGGCGATCACCGACGGGAACATGAAAACCGGCATGGTAAAAGGAAGTTACGTAACCACCGGTCACACTGCCGTGATGGTGCCCATTTTTGCATTCGGACCCGGCGCCGGCGAATTTACCGGTATCATGAACAATACCGAACTCTATAAAAAAATGAAAAAGCTGTTGTTTAAAAAATAACAGCCGCCATACCCTAACAGGAGAATATCCCTGTAATGAACGGAAAACAGCAAGCTTCCGGGTGAGGCTGCTTCCTGAAGTTTTTGTTGCCACATTCAATCCTTGAATCCATGATTGACAGATGGTCGCTCAGATATTGGGGGTTACGATATTATATAAAATTCTGGGACTGGATCTATCATCGGCAAATTGTTGTCAGGGGAACTGAGCATATTCCCGTAGGAAAACCCGTCATCTATGCTCCCAATCATCAGAATGCACTCAGCGATGCACTTGCGGTGGTTTGTCATGTTCCCCATCAACCGGTTTGGCTGGCCCGGGCCGACATTTTTAAATCCCCACTCACCCGGCCGCTGCTCAAATTCCTTAAAATTATTCCCGTATTCCGGATTCGTGACGGCAAAGAGAATCTGAGCGGGAACGACGAAACATTCTCCACCTCCGTGGAGGTACTGAAAAGTAACCATGCACTTGCCCTCTTCCCCGAGGCTGCCCATTCGGGCAAGCGAAGTATGCTGACCCATAAAAAAGCGATTCCCCGAATCGTATTTATGGCAGAGGAGCGTTCGGACTTTACCCTGGATATTCACATCGTCCCTGTGGGAATATTCTACGACCAGTATGCTAACTTCGGCCGGCGACTGATGGTTTCGTTCGGCAAACCCCTGAAGGCCCTTGATTACAAGGAGAAATACCTCGGGAATCCGCATGGAGCCATGATGTCCCTGAAAGACGACCTCTTCCGCGCTATGCTGCCTCTGGTACTCCATTTTGAAAGCCGCGACCATTACGAAGGATTTGAAGCCATCAGGGAAGTTGCCGGGAAAAGGTTTCTCTTTTTATCGGGGCTCACCGACACCATGCCCAACCGTTTATTAACCGACCAGCATCTTGTTGAAAAAATTCACGATCTGGAAAACCGGAATCCGGAGGCGGCGGCAGAACTGGCAGATAAAGCCCTTGCACTGGTTACCCGGCTCAAATCGCTGGGGCTGAGAAATTGGCTGGTAGATCCCGCGCAGGAAAAAATTCTGTCCATTGCCGGTTCTGCCCTGCTGCTGTTGATCTCGTTTCCTCTTTTCCTGTATGGATTTCTTTTTAATGTGATCCCCTTTGCCGGTCTGGACCTGCTCGTCAAACGGAAGGTAAAAGACCCGGTATGGATCAGCACTTTCACTTTTTCGACGGGTTTGGTGGTTTTCCCGCTTTTCTATTTAGCTGAAACCATACTGATTTCGCCCCTGCTGCCCGGATGGATAGCCGGCATGTTGTTCCTGATTTCTTTGCCGTTTGCAGGGAAATTTGCTTTTTCCTGGATGATCCGGTTTCTTAAAACAAGGGGAAAGTGGCGATGGCTTCTCATTAAACGGCACCATAAAGAACTCTACCAGGAGCTTACCGGAAAGAAGGAAGAAATTCTGACAGCCCTGATCGGATAGCTTCCGGTATATTTTACCGGTAAAGGTCTGTGAAGGAACGGTTCCTGACTTCCGGCACTTTTTAATTTTTATCGTGATTGGAGGGCATGTTTTTCTTCGCGTCCCGAAGGGAATGAGCAATTAACAATGAACAATTAGCAATTAACAATGAACAATTTTCTTAGGAGCGAGTGCAGAGTTAAGCTTGCTTGAGCTTTGCCGAGTGACGACAGAAAAAAATGCAGCGAAGCTGAATTTGTCAATGCTTAAATAACGTGGACCGATTGAACAATTGTTGAACCTTTGAACGCCGAGGCGAAGCCGTAGGCATTGAACGGCGTAGCCATTGAACCTTTGAACGGCACGTAGTGCCTTTGAACGCCGAGGCGTAGCCGAAGGCAATGGAACGGCGAAGCCATTGAACCTTTGAACGCCGAGGCGAAGCCGAAGGCTTTGAACCTTGAATAATTCCGGGTTGGTTTTCTGTGCGGATTTTTGCGGGCTGAAAGCCTTTTAGTCATTGAAGCAGGTCAATTAAAGTGTCCACTCCGTGGCTTGTTTTTTCTTTCCGGCCTTTTTTTCTTTTTATGAAACGCTCCCTTAAAAGTGGGATCTTCGATTTTTCGCTGCCGGTCGATCTCCCTTTTTTGCTTCTGTCGCTCTTCAAAGGAAGTTTCGGTCAAAACAACTTCCGGTGGGATTTCAGCCACGGGAATCTCCATACGGATCATCTTTTCGATCTGTTTCAGGTGCCACATCTCATCGGGAGCGACCAGGGTGATGGCAGTTCCCCTGTTCCCGGCCCTTGCAGTCCGCCCGATCCTGTGGATATAATCCTCGTAATGAGGAGGAATATCGAAATTGATTACATGGGAAACCAGGGCGGCATCCAGTCCACGGGCCGACAAATCGGTGGTAATCAGGATTCGCACTTCTCCCTCCTTGAAAGCCCTGATGGCATTCAGGCGGGTGGTCTCTCCTTTGTCGCTGTGCATGATCCGCTTCTCCCCCTCGGTTTTTCTTTTAATAACCTTATAGACTTCATCGGCAGATGCTTTTGTTTTCACAAAGAGGATGACCCGGTTGAATGCCACCTCATCTTCGAGTAAACAATGGATCAGATTCAGTTTGGTCTGGAAATTGGGAACCCTGTACACCCATTGTTCGACCTGCTCCACGGGGGTAGCCGAAGGGGCCACCTCCACTTTTTCGTAGTGATCGAGAAACTCTTCGGCCATTTTCTCCACCTTCTCAGGAAAAGTGGCGCTGAAGAGGAGGTTCTGCCGGCGCGGAGGAATAATTTCGAAAAGCCGGCGCAGTTGAGGCATAAAACCCATATCTAACATCCGGTCCGCTTCGTCGATCACCAGGAACTTCACCTTCCGGAAGGAAACAGCCTGCGCCTGGTACAAATCCCATAGCCGACCCGGGGTGGCTACCAGCACATCAACCCCGGGCTCCAGAAGCGCTGCATGCCGGGTCCATCCCACCCCGCCGAAAACCGAAGCATGTCTCAGATCAGAGCAGGTTGTCAGCACGGCAATATCCTCCCCTGCCTGTACCGACAACTCACGGGTGGGCACCAGCACAATGCAGCGGGGTTCCCTTCCTTCGGCCTTTCCCAGCCGGGTCAGAATGGGTAGCAGGTAGGCAGCCGTCTTCCCGGTACCCGTCTGGGCAATTCCCACCAAATTCACACCGGAATTGATCACCGGAATAGCCTGCTCCTGCACGGGAGTCGGCCCCGGATAACCCAACTCATCCAACGCCTTCAGCAATGACCGGGCTATTTTCAAATCTTCAAAACTCTTACCCATGCCGCAAAGATACAAATTATCAACTATTTAAGCCGGTAGAGGTTACCCGGCAGTACATCGATCAACCCCATGAATTCGAGTTCGAGCAACAAAGGGGAGAGTTGCCTGACCGCCACTTCCAGATTCTTGGCCAGGAGATCGATATGTACTTTATCCTGCTTTTTCAATTCATCGACTACTTTCTGCTGTTCCCCGGTGAGTTCGGTAAAGAGTTGCCGCTGAACGGGAACTCCCTTTCTCCGGGGATCTTCCCACCCAAGGACATATTCCAGATCCTCCGCGTTTTCGATCAGTGCCGCTATATTCCTTTTTATCAGTTGATTGCATCCTTTGGAACAGATGTCGCCTGACCTTCCTGGAAAGGCACACACATCGCGGTCGTACGACGCAGCAATGTCGGCCGTAATCAGGGCGCCCCCCTTTTCCCCCGACTCCACCACAACGACCGCATCACTCAAGCCGGCAATCAGCCGGTTCCGCCGGATAAAATTGGGAGGATCAATTTTGGTATTGCTGGGGAAATCGGTCAGCAGGCCGCCCTTTGCTAACATGGCCCTGGCTGTACGGGCATGTGCTGCCGGATAGAGTTTATCGAGACCATGCCCCAATACGCCCACGGTGGGCAGGTTGTACTTCAGTGAGGATTTATGAGCCTGGATATCGATTCCGTATGCCAGTCCACTCACAACCAGCAGATCATATCCCCGCTCTGCCAGATCCTTCAGCAGTTCGTCGCACATCTGACGGCCATATTCGGTTGCATTCCGTGTTCCCACCACGCCGATCACCCGGGAGGCATCGAGAGAGGCGTTTCCCTTATAATAAAAGAGCACCGGGGCATCGGGACAATTGCGGAACCGGCGCGGATAATCCTCATCCAGATAGAAGATGGCCCTGATGCCGTTTTTCTCGATATACTGCAATTCTTCGGCAGCACGCGACAGATGGCCAGCTTCCCTGACCCGGTGCGCATTTACCTCTCCGATTCCGGGAATTTTAACCAGTTTGTGGACAGGTTCGCGGAAAATTCCCTCCACATTGCCCACATAAGCC
>CAZLDP010000102.1:0-7923 GCA_964558145.1 uncultured Prolixibacteraceae bacterium
TCCCAGTACTCAAATGCGGATTCTCGAGGATGTGATTGCCAGCCTCCTCCGGTCAGGTATTTATAAACTGGTGGTTTTTAACAGTCACGGGGGGAACGATTTCAGACCGATGCTGCGGGAACTGGGTTTAAAGTACCCCAAGATGTGGCTGTTTCAGGCCAATTTCTATCAGATACCCCTTCCGTTCCAACTGTTTGAGGAACCCGATGACCATGCCGGTGAGATGGAGACCAGCCTGATGCTTTTCCTGAAACCTGAACTGGTGCTACCGTTGGATGAGGCCGGCGACGGGGCTGCCCGCACCATTGGAATAGAGGCGTGCCGAAAAAAGTGGACCTGGACGGAGCGGGAGTGGAGCAAAGTAACACGTGATACGGGAGTGGGAAATCCCCGGAAAGCGACACGTGAAAAGGGAGAGCGCTATTTTACTTACGTGAAGGAAGAAATAGCGCGCATGCTGGTTGAAGTGGCCAAGATCAACCGAGAGGAAGCCTATTCCTGATCCAGCGGTTTTTTCTATATTTGTGCCATTCAGCCCGGTTCTTCCCTGGTGAAGTTTTATCAGGCGCACTGCCGTCTGACCGGGTCAATGGGTTTAAAAGCGAATGCGTATGAAGCTGAAAAATTTCTTCGGAGCGGTACTGACCCTGTTGGGAATGATATCCCTGATCTATGCCGCGGTGATGTTTGCCAATTCTACCAGTGGTACCCACGAAGTCAAAGCCTCGGTCATTTTCGCTGTCCTGGGACTTATCTTTTTTGGTTCAGGTATTGGACTGATCAGGACCATCGGGGAGAAAAACACACCGGAATAGCGCTCGGCAGCAGACTCCGCTATATTCCTGAACTCGGCGTGAAATAGATTCTGAATTCCTCTTCTCCCTTCTTCATCAGAAAGTGACCGATGCTCAGGCTGAGGGATTTGTCAAATAGAGGCGCCGGAAACTCTTCCTTTCCCGAAGATTTGTTTTTTGTGGTTTTTGGATTAAATTTGCAAAAACCAGCCTTCCTGGGATTAGGCTGAGGATAAAAAGGAAACTGAATTACCGGAATTACGTACAACTCATCACTGGTGTTCCGGCTTCAGAAATTTAATCGTTGATCGTGTTTCTGGAAACATCGCTTCAGTATGATATTTTCAGAAACACGCTCTTTTTAAGGAAGTTTATAATAGAATAAATAAAATTAACGAATAGAGAAATGAGAACACAACTGCAGATTTCCAATCTCGATTATCAGCGTCTGATCAACCTGTTACAAAAGATTAAAACTACTATGAAGGATGACCTTCACAATATCGAAACACTGGAGGCTGAGATAGAGAAGGCTAAAAGGATAGAACCACGGAAAATGAAGACCAATGTGGTCACCATGAATTCCGATGTGGAGGTGACTGACGAAGACACCGGGCGCTTAATGAAATTCAAACTGGTTTATCCCGATGAAGCTGATTTCAAAACCGGGAAACTCTCTGTGTTGTCACCTCTGGGGTGTGCCTTGATTGGTTACAGTGAAGGAGATGTGGTGGAGTTTCGCGTGCCTGCAGGTTCAAAAAAAGTCAAAATCGGGAAAATCCTGTATCAGCCTGAAGCTGAGGGAGAGTTCAGCCTTTGACCTGGATTTTAAGCCGGTCAACTTATATCCTATACGAAAATCTTATCGGCATCTCTTATATATAGCCGTTTATCGCATACCACAGGATGAGCCCAGCACATGCCTTTTCCCCCGTCGGTAGCCTGAATTCTCCGGCGATCTCCTATTTTTCGGGCGTTGTCCTGACAAGCCTCATTGTTCCTCTCTGGTCAAGCGTATAGAGCATACCGTCGGCAAACGTAATACATCCTTCATCATTACCTGCTTTCCAATTCTGAGTACCTGTCATGAAGTCGAGACAAAACCATCCCCTTGTTCTGCTCCCTGAATCATATAGATATCCGTCATAAAAAATACAAATTATATTGATGGGAACCGGGTTGAAACCATTCTCTTTTATGAAACTTCCGATGTAGGAATAAAGACGGCTTTGGTCAACCTTGCGGATAAGGATACAGGAATTCTTGATATGGAAAATGCTGTGAACATAAAGGTTGGATAATGTTTGGAGCATATTAATGGTTTTTGAGCTGCCTTTTCAGGGCGAAATAATAAAAAAGTGTCTGAAGTCAGGACTAAGCCAGCGAAGTTCAGCGCCTTTCTCCAGTGAAGGAAGCTATTTGCCTCGCCGTGGTACACGATTTTTTTTTAATTTTGCGATCTATTTCAGTGCAAAGCTATGGGGCATAAATTATCAGTTGTCATCCCTGTGTACAACGAAGAAAGGACCATTCAGGAAATTCTTGGGAGGATTACAGAAGTAAAATTGATCGCTGGTCTGGAAAAAGAGATTATTGTTGTAGATGATGCTTCGACCGACAACAGCATCCGCCTGATCAGCAACTTTATGGAAGATCATTCGGATACAGATATCCGGCTTTTTCGGCAGCCGGTAAATGCCGGGAAGGGAGCTTCCATTCATCGGGGAATCGCTGAAGCAACCGGTGATTATCTGATCGTCCAGGACGCTGACCTGGAGTATGATCCCAGGGAGTACAATCTTCTGCTCCGCCCGATGGTCGAAGGTTCGGCCGATGTGGTGTACGGTTCCCGTTTTATGGGGGGAAATCCTCACCGCATTCTCTTTTTCTGGCATTCGGTGGGAAACAAAATGCTTACTTTCATTTCCAACATGTTTTCCAATCTGAACCTTAGCGATATGGAAACCTGTTACAAACTTTTCCGGTCTGACATCATTAAGAGCGTGGAACTGAAAGAACAACGTTTTGGCTTTGAACCAGAAGTGACCGCGAAAATCGCCCGCATACCCGGTGTCAGGATCTATGAAGTCGGGATATCCTATTATGGAAGAACCTATAAGGAAGGAAAGAAAATTAATTGGCGCGATGGCTTTAGAGCCATTTTCTGTATCTTGAAATACAATCTTTTCTACAAATAAATGACCTTGCCGCAGGGTATCAAAAGATGGAAACTACCCGGTGATAAAAAGAGTGTCGCCATCATCCTGCTCTTTTTGTGGGTGTTTTTTGTTGTATATGCCTATTTCACTGATTGCAATGCCGGGGGAGGAGATAATTATGCGCATTACAATATTGCCCGATGGGCATTCAGGTATCCACACCTCTTTTTTGATATGTGGGGGAAACCGGTTTTTACCCTGCTCACTTCTCCTTTTGCGTTGCTGGGTTTTTATTGGGTCCGCGTTTTTAATATTACCTGCGGCCTGCTGACTGCGTGGCTTGGATTTTTGACAGTTCGCCGGTGGAATAGCAGGTATGCCTTCTTGGCCCCCGCGTTTATCCTTTTCACTCCCCTTTATTTTGTGATGCTTTTCTCGGGAATGACTGAAATTCTGTTCAGCCTGCTGCTGATGCTCTCAATTTACCTGTTTTTCCGTGATTTCCACATCCTTTCAGCAATTGCCGTATCTTTCCTCTATTTTGTCAGGGCTGAGGGAATTTTAATGATCCCGCTTTTCCTGTTCGCACTTCTCCTGAAAAAGAGATATAAGGCCATTCCTTTTCTGCTGACAGGAGTGCTTTCTTACAGTCTTGCAGGACTCCTTTATTATTATCACGATTTCTTCTGGTTGTTCAGGAATATACCTTATACAGGAGGGGAGGGAGGTCATTATGGCAGGGGTACCTGGTATCACTTTTTTCAGACGATGCCTGAATATATGGGATATGCAGGCATCGTCATGCTGATCGCGGGAACCCTCTCACTCCTGATCGAATTTATCAGAAATGGATGGCGGCTGAAGTCAGAGAGTTTCTTCATCATACTGACCGTTTGCGGCCCTTTTTATGGATATTTTTTTGCCCATGCTGTATTATGGATGATCGGAGAAGTCTCCCTGGGACTGACAAGAGTGATGGCGGGAGTACTTCCCCTCGCTGGAATATTGGGAGTCAGGGGCTTCCGGTTTTTTGCTGATCTTCTTCCTAGGGAGAGATGGAAACTTGCCATGGCACTCCTGGTCATTCTTTTAACTGTGGTTCCCGGAGTGACCCGGTATCGGTCAGAATTCAGGGGCCACCCTGAGAATGAGGTTTTCAAAAAAGTGGCAGCATGGATGAGGAAATCAGGAAATGATCGCGTGAAAATTGTCACACACAACGGATACCTGCCTTTTATCCTTGGAATGGATCCCTGGGATCTGCAAAAAATTCAATACAGTTTTTCAGATCCTGTTCATGCTGGCAAAGGATTGCCTGACAGCAGCCTCGTAGTTTGGGATGCCCATTTATCACCCAACGAAGGTCAACTTCCCCTTGATCTGTTAATGAAAAATCCTGATTTTGAACTCGTCAGAATATTTAATCCGGAGGTGCCTTTCAAAGTGTTGGGAAATAACGATTTCAAAATATATGTTTTCCGGAAGATCAAAAATATTGCTTCCCCAAATTACATGCTGGAAAAAAAACTGGAACTTGAGGGGGGAATGGAATTCAGTTTAAACGGGAGAGGGTTGCTTTCGCCTTACCGGCCCGATCCGGCCAACGGGAATAATACCATTGGCGTGGATTCCCTGGTGATGGTCAGTTCGGGAACAGAGTATTCGCCCGGGATTTTTCTCACGCAGGAAAATCTCGATTTCAAATCGGTGAAATCGTGCAAGCTTCAGTTTACCTTTGTGCCCATGGAAATCTTGCATTCTAATGAGGTTTTTGCGGTTTTCTCGTTCGAAGAAAATGGAAAACCGTATCATTACTTCGCAGAGGACATTTCTCAAAAACTTGCCGGGACAGGAGGAAGTTGTTTGATAAATTATGATTTCAACCCACCGGGTGAAATAAAGAAAGGGACTTATTTAAAATCATATATTTGGAATGCAGGAGGCAGGAAATTCGGTTTTGCCGGTTTTTCTGTGGTAATCATCAAAAAAGAAAACGAATGAAGGATACAGCAGGGTTGGAGTATGGGAAAAATATGTTGGAAGTAATCTCCAAAGGAGGAAATTTCAACCGGTGGATGTATGAAACCATCAGGCCACTCTGTCGCGGGGAAATTCTGGAAATAGGAAGCGGCATTGGCAATGTTTCAGCGTTCTTTCTGGAGGGTGGTGCATCGGTAACCCTGAGTGATCTTGAAGATGAGTATTTCAGTTTTCTCACTGGAAGATTTAGCGGATACAAAAATCTGAAAGGCATTCATCAGCTCGATTTTGCAGATCCCTGCCTTGAAGACCATCATCCCGGTCTCCTGAACAGGTATGATACGGTATTTGCACTGAATGTGCTGGAGCATGTCCCCGACCACGACATGGCGCTCTTGAATTGCTGCAAATTGCTCAAACCCGGAGGCAGGGCTGTCATCCTGGTGCCTGCTTTTGCCTCCCTTTTCAACTGTTTTGACGTCCGGTTGGAACACGTGCGAAGATACAGCATCAACCTGCTCAGCGGTCATTTTGAAAAAAATGGGTTAAGGGTGGTTTATAAGCGTTATTTTAATTCTCCAGGGATCCTTGGATGGTTTTTTACTGGAAAAATTCTGAGGAGGAAGAATATTCCTGAAGGTCAAATGGGTATCTTTGACCGTCTCGTACCGGTCTGGAAGATTGTTGATATACCGATGTCGAAAATTGCTGGGCTTTCAATCATCATGGTTGGAGAAAAACAACAGGAGAACTGATGTGAAACCAGGATTCAACCTTCCAGACTGAATACGACCATCGGGGCATTCCTTGAGGTCGTTAAAACCCGGAAAAGAATTGTTGTTACTGCCTATGGAAGCATCTGCCGAAAAACACAAAAGGATTTTGCCCGGGAAGCTGCTGGTTTGGTTCATTGTGCTTTGTGCCCTCTCTTTTTTAGTAATCAAACGGCATCAGCATACCGGTTATTTCAACTGGAGAACCGAATTGTGGGGCGATCCTGCCGGGTATTATGTGTATCAGCCTGCCCTGTTCCTCTATGATTTCAAGGCAACCCGGTTCCCTGAAAAAATGGATGAAAAAACGGGATTCGGCTTTACACTGGAGAGGGAAACAGATAAGGTCGTTACAAGATATACCTATGGGGTTTCCCTCCTTCAAACGCCCTTTTTTCTGATCATCCATGCAGCGGCGAAACTTTGGGGCTTAAAGGCCGACGGTTTCTCGGGAATCTATCATTGGATCCCTGACATTGCTTCTATCTTCTACTCTCTCATCGGACTCTTTTTTTTGTGGCACTTCCTGATCTCTCGTTTCAACAGACAAAATGCATTTTGGGTGTTGTTATCGGTTTTTCTGGGTACAAACCTGATTTTTTATTCCACGGACAATACCGGGGCATCGCACATCTACTCCTTCGCATTGTTCGCGGCGCTCCTGTTCCTTACACATCTTCTGTACAGGGAGGTTCCTTTGCGGAGAAGGCTGATCGTTGTGTGGAGTTTGTTGTGTTCCCTAGTGGTGTTGATTCGTCCTACCAATGCGATTTTTGTGGCTTTCCTCATTTTCCTCGACTGTCATTCTCTTAGGGATGTCAGGGAACGGGTGCGGTTTTTCTTTCGTAAACCCTTTTTTGTGATCGTTCCACTGGCTGTTTTTGCAGTCGTATTGCCGCAGATGCTTTACTGGAAATACCTCTGCGGAAAGTTTATCTATGATTCGTATGCCGGTTATGGATTTACCAACTGGGCCTCTCCCCAAATCAAGGAATTTCTGTTTTCAACCAACAACGGAATGCTCCTTTACAATCCCCTGTACCTGCTTGTCATTGCCGGAACCATTTTGATGCTTGTAAGACGCATCCGGAATGGAGCTGCTCTGTTCATCATGTTCTGGGGAATGATCTACATTTTTTCATCCTGGTTCGTGTTTTCTTTTGGCTGCGGATTCGGAAGCCGGAATTTTGTGGAATATACCACCGTTTTTTCATTGCCTCTGGGTTATCTCTACGAAAATTCCCGGGCTACCTTAAAGAAATTGAAACCTCTGCTGATTGCGCTTTATCTGTTATTTATCCTGATCAACCTGAAGCTCTTCTATTCTTACAACAAATGTTTTGAGGCGGGTGACTGGAATTTCAAGGAATATGCTTACCTGCTTCAAAATTCCAGATACCGTGAGAAACTCCTTTATTTGGACGATCAGCGGAAACTGGGCAGTGAGAATGAGTATTCACAGGGGATAAATATCGACCTGAAAGAAGTTTCGCTGGTGAATTTCCGGCGGGCAGTTGTGGCGGCAGTTGTTAAACTGGATGACCCGGGAAATGAGGCCAGAGTTGTTTTAACCATCGAGGGGAAGGATTCTGTGATCTATTGGAATGGTTGTGTCATCAGGGATTTATATAAAATGGATAAATTAGGAACCTATCAGAAAATTATCTGTGATTATTGGCTTCCACTCCATTACTCTACTGATTCGAGGTTGCTGCTCTATATCTGGAATTCTGGGAAACAGAATCTGGAGATCAGTAAGCTGAAAATAAAACTGAATTGATTTACTATGCTGAAAAAAAAAATTGGCTGGTCGAAATGGTTGACCGGGGCGCTTACACTGGTTTGTCTGGTGTATGGTTTTTCCCTTGAAAGGTGGAAAAAAAATGAAATCATCGACAATGATGTGGTTTCTTACTATGCTTATTTGCCTGCAGGATTGCTGTTTCACGATCTGAATTTCGGATTTGTAAAAAACCTTCCTCCTGACTTTGAAGGGAAAATTTGGGTTCATGATTCACCTGCAGGGAAACCGGTGTTGCGCATGACGATGGGACTGGCTTTCCTGTGGATTCCTTTTTTTGCGGGCGCCCACCTGACGGCTCACCTCACCGGCGCTTCCACGCTGGGGTATTCCTGGCCCTACAGCTTATCCCTCTTCGTTGCAGCTTTATTTTCCCTTTTTGTCGGATTGTTTTTTGTACGAACAATTCTGCTTCG
>CAZLDP010000103.1:0-7881 GCA_964558145.1 uncultured Prolixibacteraceae bacterium
GCCCATTTCACTGGCAAGCGTCGGCTGATATCCCACGGCAGAAGGCATACGTCCCAACAAAGCCGATACTTCAGAACCGGCCTGTGTGAAGCGGAATACGTTATCGATGAAAAAGAGGATATCTTTTCCCGAAGCGCCGCCTTCGTCGCGTAAACTCTCGGCAATAGTCAGCCCTGAAAGGGCAACCCGGGCCCTGGCGCCGGGCGGTTCATTCATCTGTCCGAATACAAGCGCCAACCTCGACTTTTTGAGGGCCTCCTGATCCACTTTCGACAAGTCCCATCCTCCCGCCTCCATCGACTTCTTAAATTCCTCCCCGTAATTGACAATGCCGGCCTCAATCATCTCCCGGAGCAGATCATTTCCTTCTCGTGTACGTTCCCCCACGCCGGCAAATACCGACAAACCTTGATGGGCAAGTGCAATATTGTTGATCAGTTCCTGTATCAATACCGTCTTTCCCACGCCTGCTCCCCCGAACAAACCAATTTTTCCACCCTTTGCGTAAGGCTCGATCAGATCAATCACCTTGATTCCAGTGAACAATACCTGGGTTTCAGTCGTCAGATTTTCATATTTGGGCGGATCGTTATGAATCTCGAGTCCATCCTTGGGTAACTTTCCCAATCCATCGACCGGATCACCGGTGACATTGAGCAGCCTGCCCAGGGCATTTACCCCTCTGGGCATCCTGATAGGACTTCCTGTTGCTTCCACCTCCATTCCTCTACGGATGCCATCGGTGGAATCCATGGCAATACACCGGACCGTCTTTTCTCCGATATGCTGTTGGCATTCAATGACCAGAGCCCTATCGCCCTTCCCGATCTCCAATGCATCGTAAATCTGGGGAAGCACTTGGCCTTCCCCTTCAAAACTTACATCGACCACAGGCCCGATAACCTGAATAACCTTACCCCTGCTTCGTTCCATAACGAAATAGTTTTATCTCAATCACAGGATTAAGCGTTCCAAAATTAATAATTTATCATTACCGGCCATTCCCCTAACTCTCTCTTTTGATCAGTTTCTCACATAAACTGGTCAAAGGCTCTTTCCCAGGAGAATCCACTTCGAGGCTTTCAATCAGGCTCACTGCCCGGCGATGGTATTCCCCGATCAGGCACCGTGTCATTCCCCCGATCTTTAATTTGTCATAAACTGCCCTGACTGCCTTCACCTTTTCCGCATCCGGAGCATTCGTTTCTTCGAGCCATCTTAGCAATTCGCTTCTGTCAGCCCCCCTGGCTAATTGGAGGGCATTGGTCAGCAAAAAGGTCTTCTTTCCCGTAACTATGTCTCCTCCGATTTTTTTTCCGAAAGCCGACTCATTTCCATACGTATCAAGGTAGTCGTCCTGGAGTTGAAAGGCCAGCCCCAGGTTGATTCCGGCCTCATACATCAGGGTAGCTTTCGCTTCATCCGCACCTCCCAGCAGGCTTCCCGTTTTCAGGGCACATGCCAATAAGACCGCGGTCTTCAGCCTGATCATTTCCATATACTCTTCCACCGACACATCGGTCCGGCTTTCAAAATCCATGTCCAACTGCTGACCTTCGCAAATCTCCACAGCGGTTTGGGAGAAAAGCGATATGATTTCGTCCAGCTTGTCATTTCGTGTCTCCAACAACAGTTGATAAGCCACAAAGGCCATCACGTCGCCCGAAAGAATGGCACGATTCTCACTGAAGCGGCGATGGACAGTAGGCTGGTTCCGCCGGATATCCGCCTTGTCCATGATGTCGTCGTGCAGCAAGGTAAAATTATGGAATACTTCGATGGCCAGCGCCGCAGGCATTGCCCCGGCAAAGTGGTCGTCAAACAGTTGATGACCAAGCAGTACCAAAAGGGGACGGAGTCTTTTTCCACTCCCTCCGAGGGCATAACACACCGGGGCATACAAGGTTTCCGGCTTTTTCTCTTTCCATTGCTGAAGCCGGACCTCCAGCGCCGACTCCACCAGCTCTTGAAATTGTTCTGCCTCCATCCTCTTCATGTGCCTTCGAAATTATTCCGTTTTATGATTCTCTTCTTCAAGTTTTCTTACTTCAGCCTCTTCGTCGGCCATATCGATCAGCGGGCCTTCAAAACTCTCCTTCTGCGTCAGTTTTTCCATTCCGGAAAGGAGGGATGGCAGCAGCATCAGGTTGGAGATTACAGCGACTAAAAGGGTCAGCGAAACCAGTACCCCCATGGCTTTAGTCCCTCCGAAACTGGAGAGGGCAAAAATGCCAAATCCAAAGAAGAGTACTGCCGCAGTATAAATCATACTGACACCGGTTTCCCGGAGCGCATAAACCACCGACCTGCGGATATCCCAGCCTGTGAGCTTCAGCTCCAGCCTGTACTTGGAGAGAAAATGAATGGTGCTGTCGACCGAGATGCCGAAAGCAACACTGAACACCAGGATGGTCGACGCCTTGATGGGAATTCCGCCATACCCCATAATGGCAGCGGTTATCACCAGCGGAATCAGGTTGGGAATGAGCGAAATCATCACCATCCGCGAGGAGGAAAAAAGGAGCGCCATGAAAAGGGAGATTAGAAAAATGGCAAGTCCCAGACTGCTAAAGAGGTTGTGCAAAAGGTAATTGGTTCCCTTGAACGTGGTGACACTCGTACCGGTGGCCACCACCCTGTACTTTTCGGCCGGGAAAATGGAATCCATATCGTGGGTTAACTTCCCGTAGAGCTCTTCCATCCGGGTGGTCCCCACATCTTTGACACGGAAACTCATGCGGGTGATCTGCTTTGAAGAGTCGAGGAAAGAATGGAGCATTCCGGCATCTCCTCCCATGGCATACGAAAGGATGAAATTCTTCTCAAAGTTGTTGGGAAGTGAATAGTAGGCGGGGTCACCCCCGTAAAATGCCTGCCGGGCAAACCTGACCAGGTTAAGCAGCGACAGGGGGGGGCTGAGTTCGGGATAAGCAGCCAACTTATTCTCAAACTGCTCCATCTTCTGCAACGTGGCGAGTTGCATAACGCCATTGGGCTTCCGGGTATCTACCATGATTTCCAAAGGCATCAGCCCGTGAAAATGAGATTCAAAAAATTTGAGATCCTTGTAAATGGGATCATTCACCGGTAAATCATCGACGATATAGCCCGAACTTTTCATCAGCGAGATTCCAAAGAAACCAGCTACCAGGAGAAGGACGGTTCCCCCGTAAATGGCTTTCCGGTAGTGCTTGGTGACCAGAATCAGGCGATCGATGATCCGGGTCATCGACCGTCTTTCCAAATACTTGAGGTGCCGGGTTGAAGGGGGCTCCACAAAGGTGTAAATGACAGGGATCAGGATCAGGGTCAGCACAAAAAGACTCATGATATTCAGCGATGCGATGATACCAAACTGTTTCAGCACTTCGCTTTTGGTCACTGCCAGGGTTGCAAATCCCATTGCCGTGGTCAGATTCGTCATCAGGGTGGCCGTGCCTATCCGGATGATCACCCGCTGAAGGGCTTTAATTTTATTGCCGTTGCGCGAAAATTCAAAATTATATTTGTTCAGCATATAAATGCTGTTCTCCATGCCGATGATAATCAGCAGCGGAGGTATCATGCCGGTGAGAATAGTGATTTTGTATCCGAAGAGAGCCATCAAACCCATGGCCCACATTACCTGAATCAAAACAATGACCAGGGGGACCAGCACCGCTTTGAAAGAACGGAAGAAGAAAAAGAGAAACACCACACACACACCAAGCGCCAGCAAGCTAAAGAAGTAAATCTCTTTTTTGATCTTCATGGAAGTAACTACCCTGATGTAGGGTAATCCGGAATAATGAAGGTCGAGCCGGCTCTCCTTCTCAAAATTACTGCCATGCCGTTGAATCGAACGGACAATCGCTTCCCGCCGGTTGTTCCGCATCTTATCCTTATTCACAGTGATGGCGATAAGGTAAGTATGGGTAGAATCGTTGTAAACCAAATTATTGTAAAAAGGGAGTTCCCTGAATCGGGAAGCCAGGGAGTCTAACTGCCCAGGACTTTCCAATTCCTCAGGAAAAATGCGGCGGGCGACAAATTTACGGCTGACCGTATCCCTGATCAAATCATAGGTATTGGATAACGAAACCACATTTTCTACCCCATCGACTGCAGCCACCCGTGTGACCAACTCCTGCCACCTCTTAAAATGAAGGGGATCAAAAAAACCGGGATCTTCCACTCCAAGGATGATCAGATTGCCCTCTTCGCCAAAAATATTCACAAACTCCCGGTAATCGCGGTACGCCTCATCCTTCTGAGGAAGAAGGGTGGCATACTCATACGACATTTCCACATGACGGGCATGATAACCAAAAAAAATAGTTACCGTCAGCAGGATCCCCAAAAGGAGAAACTTGTTGCGGAGAATAATTCGGGATACTTTAATCCACATAAACCTGTCTCAAAAAAAAGGCGAAAATACCATAAATATGTAATTCCTGAAATAATTTTTCCAGACGGGTTACCCGGAAGAGTATATTATTCTCAGACTATATTTACCGATATTTGCAATGCGCTTTACAGACAATTCAGCATTTTTACCGCACATAGTGGCTTCATCAGAAAGAAGAGGCACATTGAACGACCTATTGGAATGCTTCACCTCTGTCAATTCCATTCAATCGCTGGCCTGGCATGAAGGCTGCGTATGGGATGGACTTGGGCAGCTTTACGCGGCATTGGAAAATTAATTACCCGCTGTTTTATTGTATAAAATTTCCCCGTTAATTCAATTCCATTTTAACCGTCAGATGTTGATCGCTCCTGACATATGCAGTGGCCACTTCGTAGATAAGAGAGTCTTGTCCGCTTTCGGCCGAAATTATCTGTGACGACCGGGGATATAACACAATGTTTTTATTGGCCTTTCCCTCTTTTAATTCCAGCTCAAAATAGAGGTCACTCCTGTTTGTAATCTCATAATAATTCTGGGATATTCCATTTTTCGTCACTTCAGAATAATGAACCGGGGCAAGCTCCACACACGCTTTGAATAAATTCTGAAGATGCTCTTCCTTCCCCGCCAGATACTTGCTTGCCCAGGCAACCGTCCTCCCTGCTTCCAACGCTTCCCTGATGGATGTTTCTGACCGGTCTTTGGCAAATACCAGGGTCATTGTCCGATGGATATAATTCTGTTCGGTATCATAAGTTTCACTGACCAGGCCGTGAGAATCGGATGATCCCATCACCGTCAGCCCCTTGTCGATGCACCAATCCAATGCCTTCATGTGAAATCCGAAACCGTTGAATACTTCAATTCCATGGAGCATTTTGTTTTTATACAACTTGTCCACAAATTCGATCCATTCGTAGGATCCTTCGATATTCAATTTCCATCCCGGGTGATTCCAGAAAATAAAAGCTCCCTGGTCCGATGCTTTTGACACGGCCTCCCAGTCTTTTTCATTGGTGCTTCTGTCGGTGATATAATCTGACAAATCTCCGGTGAACAACGCGTTGAAATGTCCCGGAGGGGTTAAACGGGTTATCTCTGCACCCTTGATCAGAATGACATTGTTTTTCTGAGCTTCACTTATTGTTAATTCGTGAGGAAGGTTGTTGTCCGGAACTACTTCCTTGCTGTGGGGATGGCCTTCGATATGGTCGGTGATTGAAATTGCATCAACTCCTTCGTTCCAAGCTTCTTGTAGCCTTACACTGGGCCATACTCTCCCATCAGAGAAGACCGTGTGCATGTGGAAATCACATTTCAGGACTTTAAAGCCGTTCACGTCAGGAATGAGGATATTATCGCGATACCGGGGATTCTGCAGTTCTTCAAAACGAATTAATCCGTTGTTTTCCTGGGCCAGTACATGGGTCAAGGCCACAGTAAGAAACAATAAAACCAATCTAAACTTTTTCATTTTTATCATTTTAAAAATTCTGTTGCATGGCAGATAAGTCGAGCAAGGTACAAATATACAAAACCTGAAGACTTGAAGAGGATTTGGAAAATCAGGGAAGTAAAAAAAGCTTCAGTCTTTTCCCACGGGTACCCCGTTTTGAAACTTTTGGGAGGATGTAAAATGAACGCTGTCTAAACAAGATTGTTGGTTACACAATTAAACGTTTCCTTCATTTCAAAAGTGTACCACTTTCTATGCAAGGTAACTATTTATTTTTCACTACCGAAAGAATTAGCTGGGGTTTCCTTTGCCCGGTACGGCATCCCATTCATATTGATGATATGAGCCTTGTGTGTCAGCCCGTCTACCATCGCGGAAGTCAGAACCGGATCGCCAAAAATATCACTCCATGACTCAACAGAGAGATGAGTGGTTATTTTGGTCGATTTCTTCCTGCACTGAGTGAAAGGTGACTGAAGATACGCTTTGCAGAAGAAGCTATCTCATTCCTCCAAGAATCAACGACCTTGAAGCCTGAGGTTTGTGTTCCACCACTTCCGGCTCACCCTCAAAGATGGCTTCTTCGGCAGAGGCACCCTCAGGAACGAACACCCAACGAGGATTGAGTTGCATGATTTTCCCTGTTATCAAGGAAGGTTGTTTTACACGGATGTGGGTAAATTTTAAAGTACCCATGAAAATGACGATTTGTAACCCTTCAAAGCGCAAATTTTTGGGATTAATAGATTAAGCCAGAGCTATATAATACTTTTTCCTTTACATTTACCGTACTAAAGAAGAAGAAAAAAAACAGTGTTGACCATTCAATACTGCTGACATTTGAACAAATTGAAAGGTTTTTTCGTATGTATAAATAAATTAGGTGCAAATTTGACGCAACGTAAAGAGCAATAAAATCATCTAATAAGGAAAAGCTATGAGAAACCATATTTTATTATAACTAACATTAGAATAATATGAAAAAACTGATTTATTACTTGCTTTTAGGACTACTCGTGGTGAGTTGCGAAAAAGATGATTTACTGAGCAGCGCGGATAGGAATGTGGTTTCAGAGGAGGGCTCGATACCATTTGAAGAATTATTGATTTTGGTCAACATCAAAACGACCGACAGTACATATTTGGTTGTAAAATCTGTAGATTCAGTAAGTATTTATATCAATAATAACTATTGGACTAAAAGGAACTCTCAAACACTTGACATTTCTAAAGTTGACAAACAATTAGTTGGCAATAAATACATTACTAAAAACAAGATGAATTATTTAATAATCGCCAATCAAGACATAAAGCAACCTGATTATAACAAAGCAGGAGAATTTGCTCAATATTTAAATGCAGCATATGAACTTAAACCCGGTGAATATGCTTGTTTGATTGAATCATTTCAGATTACTTTCAACGATAATTCCATTAAGATGTATTATCCTTTTGAATACAAGACTTTTAAAGTAGAAAAAAATTTAAGAAGTGCATTTGTTGGTGAAATTGAAATAAAAATTGACTAAATGAAAACAATAAAATTAATATTGATAGTAAGTGTTGCTTTAATACTTCAATCTTGCTATAAACCAGGAAAAATTCAAGTACAAAATAACATTACTCAGGTAAAAATAGTCGATGTTAAATGGGGAGATATTTATATTGCAACAGAATTACTGCCCGGTGAAACATCTAAAAAACTAACAATTGACAAATATGAAGAGAAATTGCCGAGTAGTCACAAGATTTCTTTTAAAATGACAGCAAATAATAAATCAATTTATCTTGAGACTGAAGAAGAATATTTACTTGAGGAGGACGATGATTTGCTGATTGTTTTGACAGATGACACAAAAGTTAAGAACCCGAATAAATAATTTACGGTGCACAATCGAGTAGACGGCCGAGGAACCGTTAGCGACTATTTAAAAACATGACAATTGACAGATGTTCTTGTTGTAATTTCCTCAGACCTGACTCCCAAGCAAAAACTACCACTCAGGACAAATATCAGAAAAGACCTGCTTAAAGA
>CAZLDP010000104.1:0-7878 GCA_964558145.1 uncultured Prolixibacteraceae bacterium
TTGTTTAAAACAAAAAAGGTGCGAGCCCGGAATAATTCCTCGGCTCACACCTTGTTACATTTCCAGGGAGGATTACTTAAGCAACCACATCAGTTTGTTGATCTCATCATAGCCCTCGTATTGCCTTTGCAGTGCCTCTTCGAGGTTCTCCCGGTTGTAGTTGGTTTCCGAGGAAGGATAGAGCCAACGCATGGGAAAGCCGTTTTTGTTGTTTTCATTCAGACTGGTTGCCGGGTTGATGGGGAACACCGGATATCCGTTTCTGCGAAATTCGAAATAGCTGGATTGTGCATCCTGCATGAACTGGAGGAGGTAACGCTGCATCCAGACCTGTTTAAGCTGGTCATCGGTATTTGTTTTAAAGGCTGCTTCTCCCGTGAAATAGCCATTGATGTAGGCCTGGTCAATGGGTTTTCCATGGGCATAGCTTGCCTTGGTAGCCCCGACTGCCGCGAGTGCGGATTTTACGCCTTCCTCGTAATAGGTTTTGGCATCGCCCGTTTGAATCCATCCTTTAATCCGGGCTTCAGCCAGGATCAGTTGTTGTTCGGCAAAGGTGAGGAGCATACGGGGTTCCGTGGCATCTTCGGTCAGGTACCGTTTATTGAGCAGGGAGTAGAGGTTGGCGCTATGGCCGGCGTTCATGGTGGCGTAATCGATCGACACATCCAATCCCACATAGGCATCCGGGTTGTCGGCTGTTTTTCCTGCTGCAATCTGAGCTCCCGCGGGTTCGGCAAAATAGTACATCCTCCTGTCGTTGAGGCTTTTCAGGTTGTCGATAAGCAGGGAACTGATCACCGTGCGGCTGGTGAAAAGGTCATTGGTTCCCGACAACGGGTGTTTGTTCTGCGTGGAATAATTGAGTCCGAAAAAGCCGGTGTTGTTTTGCAGCAACTGGCCGGAGGTCACAATGGTTGAGAAGCGGTTTTTAACATCCAGAGAAGCGACACTCTCTTTCTTACTCAGCGTCATCAGCACTTTCAGGGCAAAGGAGTTGACAGCGCGACGCCATTTTGCCGGGTCGCCGTTGTAGGGTGTCGGATCACCGGAGAAAGTAGTCCCTACGGCGAAAAATTGGTCGGCCTCCTTTAAGTCGTCCAGGATTCCCTTGAAGATGGCTTCCTGGGAATCGTATTTCGGGCGATACAGCCCTTTGGCGCCCTGGTTGGTTTCAGAATAAGGGATATCCCCCATTTCCATGGTAAGGCGGAAAAACATATATGCCCGTGCAAATTTGGCTACTCCCTTGTAGGAATTTTCCATGATGCTTCCCTGCGCATACTCCAGCATCTTGTCAATGTTCGGCAGCATGGTCATCCACCCAAATCCGCCGGCGCCGATCTTGTTGTATTGTTCTCCCATCTGCCCTTCATTGGCATATCCCACATACTTGGGCAGCGCGTTTTCGGCAACCAGGACTTTGGCATCTCTGCCGCTGAACCTGACTGTACTCAAAACCACATTGGTGCAAAGCATCGAAGCGCTGACCTGCGTAGTGGTATCGGGGTTGGTGTTGATGTCCTCGAAATTGTCGCAACCCAAAAGCAGCGAAATGACAAGGAACAGTGCGGTGAATATTTTAAACTTCTTCATATTGTTCGTTTTTATTTACTAAACCTGTATTTATCTGTTTTGAAACTCTATCGTGACACCAGGTCAGACTCATTAGAACACCACTTTCAGGTTGAATCCAAGGTAACGGATCGATGGATCGCTGAAATTTTCCACACCCCCGTCCGGGTCTGAATATTTGAACTGTTTTGCCCAGAGGAATAGGTTCTGCCCGATGGCCGAGATGGAGGCGGACTTGGCCATAAAGCGACTGGTAAGTGCCTGAGGCAGATCGTAGGTCAGCGACATTTCCCTGATCTTAAGGAATGTAGTGCTGTAGGCATCCACGGTAGAAGGAGCTCCTCCCCATGCCGTACCTTTGTGGAGCGCTTCGGTATAAGTTTTGTAAGTGACAGCCACATCATTGGGGGCATACACCCTGGTGTCGCTGGTAATATTGCCGTAAGTATCATAAGTGGCAGTTCCGGAAATCACTTTGACCCCTTTCCCGATGTAATTTTTGGTGCCGGGATTGTTGGCATCGAGGAATCGTTCCTCCACTACCGATTTGGGATGGGAACCGGCCCGCCACATGTACATTTCCGTGGTGGTTTGTGCAATACCGCCTACCCGTCCGTCAACAGAAAACGCAAAAGTGAGGTTTTTATAACGCAGCGATGAGTTGGCTCCCCAGATCCAGTCGGGATCGGAATAGCCGAACATGGAGTCGTATCCGTAATATAAAGGCAATCCGTTGTTGTGGATGATGTTCCCTTCAGGATCTTTCTGATAATCTCTCAGGATATAATGGTCCACCCGTTTCCCAACCTTTACCCAGGGTTTGTCGGCCGAGAAGAGGGAGTCCAGTTTGGTGTAATACCTGGCATATTTCGACCAGTTCAGCGACACATCCCATTGCCAATCCTTTTTCTTTACCGGAGTCACATTGGATGAAATTTCAAGACCACGACGGGTAATCTCTTCGTCGATGTTGATGTAATTTGCCGAATAACCTGATGCGGAGCTGATCCCTGTGGACCGGAGGAAGTCAAACATCTTTTTGCTGTAGTAGGAAATGTCGACAGAAACACGGTTCTTGAAAAAGTTCAGGGCGGTTCCCACTTCAAAAGTCGATGCCGACTCGGGAAGGACGTCCACACCGCGGATGGTGCTCGGGTAGGTGGCGGAACTCAGGGTTCCCCATGCATTGTTGGTAATGGTGTATACCGAGTTGATGGTATAGATTCCTGCCGGTGTTTTGGAGGAAGTCCACGATCCCCTCAGTTTCCAGATGGAAAGCCAATCCATTTTGGGAAGGAGTTCCGAGATGATCAAACTCCCGGATACAGATGGATAGAGGTATGAGCGGGTTGATTCAGGCAGGGTTGAACTCCAGTCGTTCCGGAGGGTTCCTTCGGCGTAGATCAGGTTGTTCCACGAAATGGACATCCGGCCAAAAAGGCTGTTGACCTGCTGTTTGTAAATGCTGGAGGCTACGGCAACCGGGTTGATGGATGCTTTCAGGGAGTAAAATGCCGGGATGGACAATCCTCCCTGTGTTCTGGATTCCATCCCGTCGTCCTGCCGGAAATAGATAGTTCCTCCCACAAATCCATCAAGGGTGAATTGTCCCAGTCTCTTGTTCCCCGAGATCATCAGGTCGTTGTTGAGGCTATACCCTCTGCCTAATCCCAGGTTATAAGATCCTTTCTGCGATTCTCCCCAAATTTCGGCGCCATTCTGGATTACCCTTGCACTTCCGCCACCCTGGAGTGAACCTTTGGAAATGGTGATGTCCTGGCGGTCACTGTATGTGTCAAACCCGGAACGGATGGTAGCCTTTAACCAGTCGGTAAGATCGTAACTCATACTGATGGTGCCGTTGAATACATCCCGGTTGATAGCATGGGTACGTTCGAACCGGTCAAAATAAGGATTGTTGTTGGTAGCGGTATAGCTGTTGTTTTGCACTTCGTTGGGCACAAGCCAGTAATCTTTAAACAGGCGGACATCATAGTCGGGGGCAGCCCATACCAGCATATTGTACATGGGGTCGTACCCGGTATATCCTCCGAAACCTTTGTTGGGAGAGATTTGTTTGTTGTACGACATGCTGGAAGAGAGGGTGAATTTGTTGATTTTCATCTCCCCGCCGATTGCGTAAGTAATCTTGTCGAACATGGAATTGGGATACTGGCCTTTGTTTTTTACCCAGGTGGCAGAAGCGCGGAAGCTGCCGAATTCCCCCTGCTGGACCATGTTGACGTTGTTATTCAACACATAGCCCGGCTCCAGGAAATTTTGGAAATTGTCCTTGCCGATGGGCAGGTACGGCATGGGCTGGAGGCTTTTGGAAATGGGATCCCACTGGATTACCGTGCGTCCGTCAAGCGGAACGCCCCAGGAACCGTCGCCCGTCCGGGCGTAGGTATTGGTACCGGTATTTACCACGCGGCCGAATTGCGCCTGTGTTTCAGGAATAGCCAGATATCCCGAGGCGAACATTGTTCCACTGTTGAAGGTGACCGACAATCCTTTGCCGACAGCCCCCATTTTGGTGGTGACCATGATGGCGCCGCTGGAACCCCTGTATCCGTACAAAGCAGAGGCAGTAGCCCCTTTCAGTACGCTGATGCTTTCAATATCGTCGGAAGGAATATCCCGCAATTTCATATTGCCGTATGGCACACCGTCAATGACTAACAGCGGTTTTTCTCCCCTGATCTGGATGTCGGGTTCAGCCGTAAATTCTGTACTGTTTTTCACCATCAGACCTGCCACTTTCCCGGTAAGGGAAGTCCCCATATCGACCCCTTTCACGGTTTGTAATCCATCGCCTGAAACCGCCTGTACGGAATATCCCAGCGCTTTTTCCTCCCGTTTGATGCCAAGGGCGGTGACCACCACCTCATCCACACCGAAAATGAGCTCTTCCAAAACCACATTGAAAGATGTTTTGCCGGCTACCGTAATCTCCTGCGGTTTCATCCCCACAAAGGAGAAAACCAGCGTAGCATTGCCGGGAACATTTCCCAGGGTGAACTCCCCGTCGAAGCCGGTGGTAGTTCCGGTGGTGGTTCCCTTGATTACTACGGTCACCCCCGGCATCGGAATTCCTTTGGTGTCGGTCACTGTCCCTTTGACTGCCGGCTGCTGCTGCCCCGAAACCGTTTCGGATATCATCTTGCCCGGGATGAGCAAAATGTGACGGTCGGTGACCGTAAAGGTAATCCCTGCCTCATCAAAGAGCTGGTGGAGTGTTTCCTGAATGCTCTTCTTTGCGACACTTACCGTGACCCGGCGATTCAGGTCAATGTATTCGGAACTGTAGGCAAAACGGAATTCTGTCTGCCCCTCAATCTCTTCGAGTACGTCAACCACCCGGGCATTCCGCATGTCGAGGGTCAGTTTGGTGTTCTGACTGTACACACTCGCCGAGAGCTGCAAAAAGCCCGCCAGCAGAAATAAAATCGTCAGTTTCATAACTCTAATCCATTTGTTTCTGAAAGGAGGATTCCCCCTCCCTTTGCAAAATAAATTTTTCATAATTTTACATGATTTGATTATCAATCTATTTATCATCTGCAGATGGTAAATAAACCACCGGATGGTGTGGCAGCACTGTCCGGTTTTTTTTACTTATCCATACTGCCGGCAACTTTTCGTGCTGATTTGAATTTAATCAGGGTTCCATGCTGTTCTGCTTTTACAGGTGTAATTTTTTCAATAAGTCCAATGATCTCGGCTAAAGATTCATTTTTGATGGTAAAGGTATAGTGGTAATTTTTCACCTCGTCTGAAATTTCAAATTTCTGGTTGTATCGTGTGGTCAGTCTCGCGGCTACTTCCGTGAGGGTTTGGTCGTACAGGTGGATGATGCCTTCTTTCCACGAGGTGTACCGGTGAGTGTTGATGGCGCTGACAGTCAGCTTACGGGTGGAAAGGTCGAAGAATGCCAATTCTCCGGGATTCATCCGGTAAAGGAATGCGGAATTGTCCTTCCTGAAAAGTTCAACACTTCCTTCTTCCAGTACAATGCTGACGTGATTTTCTTTGGGAAATGCATTCACATTGAATTTTGTGCCTGTTACCCTCATGTTCAACTCCTCACAGTGAACGACCAGGGGTATCTTGTCTGACTTCCTGACGTCGAAGAAAGCTTCTCCCTTAAGCTGTAATTCCCTGTTTTTTAATCCGAAAAATTGGTCGTACGAAATTGCGAAACCTGAATTGACCCATGCCAGCGAACCATCCGGTAGCTCAACCCTGGAAATCTGTCCGTTATCAGCCATGATGGTGGTTAAACGCCGGTCGGCCTTAACCGTTCTCAGGGTGACCAGCCAGGTGACCACGCCAAGGGTAGTCAGAAAAAAGAAGATGGCAGCGTATCTCAGAATTTGTTGCGCTTTCCTTGATTTCTGCCATTCTCCGAAGCTTCTCTCTAATAAACCGGACTGGATCCTGTTCCATATTTCTTCGCCGCCCGCGGGGAACCATGTTTTGTCCAATCCACTCTTCCAACTATACCTGTGAAACACGAAATGTCTGCGGTTTTCCTTCTGTCTCAGCCAATGCAACAACTCCCGCTTTTCAGCTTCTGTCGCTGAATCGTCGAGGTATTTTTTTACGATATCTTCCATAATCAAATTCTGAAAGGAGTACAGCAGGGAGTGGCAAAACCCTACCCTGGATTGTCAAAAAAAATGAGGTTTTTTTAATGGAAGTAGAATGCCCAATGCACATGGAACAATACTCAATTCCCATCTTTGAAGGATGTGCTTTTGTTATTTATTAACTCAGCCAAAGCGAAATAAGTACGGTCAGCAAGGGATATTGCTTTGTCAGCCGGTTGGAAATGTGCTGTTTGGCTGAAGCTATGTGCTTTTCAACGGCTTTTTGAGTGATTCCCAACTCCTCGGCCACTTCCTTCTGTTTGCGTCCTTCAATTTTGCACAACAGAAAAACTTGTTTCATTTTGGGAGGGAGTGTATCTACGGCATCATTAAAGGCGATAATCAGTTGTTCTTCCAGACTTTTTTCTTCCTTTTCGGAAAAATCCAACTGGTAAAGGTACTGAAGTTCATTGACTTCCATTCTTTGGAAGTCGATATCTCCTTCTCTGAGCCGTTTTTCTTTCAGGTGGTTGAGACATCTGTTCCGTAGGATGACAAAGAGCAGACTTTCCACCTGTTTTTCAGGATCGATGGTTTGCCGTTTTTCCCACAAGGTTATGAAACATTCCTGGATGATGTCATTTACCTGTTCATTGTCGGCGATGAACAAGGCTCCATAACCTTTCATCCTGGGGTAAAGTAACCGGAAAAGTTCCCTGAAAGCTCCGGGAACTCCGTTTTTCAAATCTGACTTCAGCGCTTTGCCGATCACAATGATTGGTTTTATAAAGGCCAAGATAGTGATATTTTGACACACCCCGAAACCTTCTTTCAGATTCACGGAAATGGCTTTGGTCCTTCCGAACGGAGGCCTATCGGTGAAATCCTGTTTGACCTGGTCAGGCAGGTCGTTGGCAAGAACCGGGGATTCGGCTTTCTGTCTGAAGCAAAAGGCAACCCGGGAAGAGTCTCTCCTAAACGCCATTTCAGTCTTCACATGAATCGTGATCTTGGTGGTTATCCTGGAAGTTTCGGATCAGGCGTTTTTTTGACTGATCATGGATTAATAAACCAAACGCAATCGTTTGTTTTGTTTGAATTTTATGTTATTTTTGAAAAAATAACTAACCCAATAAAATTATGAAGGTTAACTTACTACAGTCTAAATTAAACATTTTCAATGGATTGTTTCTGGTTTTTCTCATGTTTCCAGCACTTTTACATGGCCAGGAAATTACAGTCAGGGGAACGGTGGTCACGGCTGCCGACAACCAGCCGCTTCCCGGAGCTACCGTCGTTGTGAAGAATACGGTAATAGGTACCACTACCGACACAGACGGGAAATTTGCTCTAATCATTCCCCCCAATGCACGCAACCTGGTTGTTTCTTTTGTGGGTATGGTCAGCCAGGATGTTGCCATTGAAGGAAAAACCACCTTCCGGATTGCCCTTGAAGAGAGTACCAAGGAACTGGAAGATGTGGTGGTGGTGGCATTTGGCACCCAGAAGAAAAAGGACATGGTGGGGTCTGTCACATCCATCAAGCCTGCCGAACTTAAAATTCCTGCCAGTAACCTGACCAACGCGCTGGCCGGACAGGCTGCCGGGGTCATCTCTTACCAGTTGAGCGGGGAACCGGGGCAAGACAATGCCAACTTTTTTATCCGTGGGGTGACCTCCTTCGGGACAGGGAAAGTGGATCCCCTGATCC
>CAZLDP010000105.1:0-7825 GCA_964558145.1 uncultured Prolixibacteraceae bacterium
TAACCAAACGGATCACAGGTGTATGGTAAAGCTCATTTTTCCGGGGGTACACCACTGTAGGATCGGCAACCAGCCGGGTCAACCTGAATAGCCGGGCTTCTTCCTGCTTTTCGGGATGTTGTTTCAGGTATTCTTCAAAATGGTTCTTTCCGGCTAAATTCAGGTCTCCTTCCATGCAGGCTGTTGCAGCCCTTTCAAACTCATCGGGAAAGTCTAAAAAGTCCTTTTTCAGCTTCTTTTTACCTTGAAAGGAGAGAACCGGCGGCTGAAGGGATATCATTTCAAAACCGGTCAACTCCTCCTTCAGGTCGCTATTCTCCTGGACGAAACGAATGAATTCATCGGTCATCCCCTCATCCAGTTGGCCTTCCAGGTAGTCTAAAAACCAGGATTCGTAATTTTCGCGGGTGATCTTCATGCAATTTTTATATCAAAACGTCGATCTTGCCAATGTAATTTTTCAAAAAAAGCCGTGCCCGGTAAATGTAAACCTTCACCTGTGATTCACCGAGGCCAGTCAACTCTCCGATCTCCTGGTAGGAGTAACCTTCATAATCACGCAAGGTGACGACGATCCGCTGGATTTCAGGCAGTTTGTTCACCGCCTCGTTCAATCGTTCCATCACGTCGGGATTGTGAAAATTGTAACTTTCTTCCCTGACAGGCAATTCCCCTGTAAGATTCATCCGTTTCTCTTTTCGCAACCTGTCGATAAGGGTGTGATAGGCGGTGGTGAAAAGGTACGACTTCACCTTTTCCCCGTTGATCTGCTTGACATTCTTCCACATTTTTTCAAAACTGTCCTGCACAATATCTTCTGCAAAATGAATATCCTGCACGTTCTTCACCACAAACCGGTAAAGCCGGTCGGCATACAAGGTAACAGACTGGTTGTATTCCTCAATGGTCATGAAGCTTCTTAAGCGTTTCTTCCATAGGACGGATTTATCCTGAAAATGTTACAATTTAATTTTTCATCCGGAATTTGAACTTTAAGAAAGGGTGCACTATTTTTGCCCTGGCTCCGGGTTGCGGAGATATCTAAGAGAAGTGAATCATGACAGATAAGAAACATCAAAAGACAGTGGTCAGCGGGATCAGGCCCACGGGGAATCTTCACCTGGGGAATTACTTCGGGGCTGTGCGCAGTTTTGTAAAGATGCAAAGCGACTATCACTGTTATTTTTTTATTGCGGATATTCATTCGCTGACCACCCATCCCACACCCGACGACCTTCAGTCGAGTGTTAAACAGGTGCTGGCCGAATACCTGGCCTGCGGGATTGATCCGGAGGCTGCGACCATTTTTATTCAGAGCGATGTTCCGGAGGTAATAGAGTTGTATACTTTTTTGAACATGAACGCTTATCTGGGTGAACTTGAACGGACCACTTCCTTCAAGGACAAGGCGCGGCAAAATCCCAACAATGTGAATGCCGGCCTGCTTACCTATCCGGTTCTGATGGCCGCCGACATCATTATCCATAAGGCTCACTTTGTACCTGTTGGAAAAGATCAGGAGCAAAACTTGGAAATGACCCGCAAGTTTGCCACCCGGTTTAATCATATGTACAAGCACCGGTTGTTTCCGCTGCCTAAGCCTTTTACCTTCGATGGGAAAGACATGATCAAGGTTCCGGGACTTGACGGATCGGGAAAAATGGGAAAATCGGAAGGAAACGGCATCTTCCTGGTGGAAAATCCGGCTGATGTCCGCAAAAAGGTGATGCGAGCAGTAACCGATAGCGGACCGGTAATGATGAACCAGGAAAAACCGGAACCCATTAAAAACCTTTTTACCCTGATGCAGATTGTCTCAAGTGCCGATACGGTGGATTTTTTTGAAGAACAATACAACAACTGCCAGATCCGTTACGGCGATCTGAAAAAACAACTGGCAGAGGATATCATCCGGTTTACCATGCCTATCAGGGAGCGTATTCTGGAAATCAGGGGCGACGATCAATATCTGGGAAAAGTAGCCCGGATGGGAGCAGAAAAGGCCCGTGAGTCGGCGGCCCGGACTCTTTCCGAGGTGAAGAAACTGATCGGGTTAAAGCGACTATACTGATTATCGGGCCATCCTCATCTTCATTTTGACATCCTGAACGGGCCGGTCGGTCTTGTCAGTTTCTGATCCGGCAATTTTGTCAAGTACTTCCAATCCTTCAATCACTTCCCCGAACACGGTATATCCTCCGTCAAGATGAGGGGTACCGCCGATGGTGGTATACGCTTGCCGCTGCGCGTCTGAGAATTTCATCTTGGGGGAGGCAGCGAAAATGCTGTCAGCTTC
The DNA here is from genome assembly GCA_964558145.1 of uncultured Prolixibacteraceae bacterium. Classification (GTDB taxonomy): domain Bacteria; phylum Bacteroidota; class Bacteroidia; order Bacteroidales; family Prolixibacteraceae; genus UBA1413. Next base: position 2,297 of record CAZLDP010000105.1, read on the forward strand.
TGCCTTTAATTCAGCCATTTTCAGGTTGTAAGCCTCTTGTTTGTTCTCCTGCTGGTAGCGGTTGAGTTCTTCTTGCACCGCGGTAAGCAGGTTCCGCATGATGTTTTGCTGACGGCCTCCATTCATCTGAATTTCGAGGGTATCGAGTTCCCCCTGTCGGAATACCTTTCCCTGCACAATGTAAAACTGGGAACCGCTCGAAGCTTTTTCCGGATTGACCTGATCTCCCTGCCGCGCAGCAGCCAGGGCTCCTTTTTTGTGAAACAGGGTGGGAACCAGTTCTGCCGGAACGGTATATCCCGGACCACCATTCCCCAGCCGAATGCCCGGACGGGCACTCCTGGAGTCCGGATCTCCGCCCTGAATCATGAAATTATGGATTACCCGGTGAAAAAGCAGGTCGTTGTAAAAACCTTCTCTGGCCAGCTTCCGGAAATTGTCGCGGTGAAGGGGAGTTTCATCGTACAGTTTCACCTTCATCTCTCCCATAGAGGTTGAAATAATCACCAGATTGCCCTGGGGCTGATTCCCTGAATGACCACACGAAACTTCTCCCAGCAGGAGAAACATTATCAGAATTAAACCCGTTGTCTTCATTTTACTTAACTTTAGCGGCAAAGTTAATAAACTTATCCGATGGAATATCTGCCAGTAGGTGATGATCTGCATCTGGATGCCCTCAAAATATCACATGCTGCGGTGGTTTATCAGGCTATCGATAAAAACCGTAATTACCTTCGCCGCTGGCTTCCTTTTGTGGACCAGACCCGCCGGAGGGAAGATACCGAAATCTACATCAGGATGCTCCTCTCTGAGCGGGAGAAGTCCGCAAACGAAGTGTTTACGCTATGGTACAAGGGCGATTTTGCCGGTCTGGCAGGATTCAAAGATATGGACTTTGTCAACCATAAAACGGAAATCGGGTACTGGCTGATTGAAAGTATGCAAGGCAGGGGCATCATGACCCGGACGGTTAAAAAATTGATTGATTACGGCTTCCGAAACCTCAATTTCAACCGCATTCAAATCAAAGTGGCCTTGGGAAACCATAAAAGCGCTGCCATACCTGTCAGATTGGGAATGGTTTCCGAAGGTATTGAACGCGCCGGCGAATACCATACCGACGGGTTTTTTGATCTTGAAATTTTCAGCATCCTGAAAGCCGATTGGATCGCTTCTTTGTTGAATAATTGACAACCTCCTTCCTCTTCCCGGAAAAAGAACCTGACCTGATTTGTTTATTAATGAAGAAGAGGTTGGGTTAAAAACTGTTAACTTAAAGCCTATATAATGAAAAATAAATATATTTGACCCAAAAATTCATTTGTTCAATTTCAACTTACCACTTAGGTTCGTAATGGATTATAAATATGGAGAATAAAACCATCAGGAGAAATCTATACCGGGTTCTTCGAAAAACCGGAGTCAGAAAGGAAAACATCTCCCTTGATGCAAGTTTCACGGAAGATCTTCATTTTGACACTACCGACTGGACCATCTTCATCTATTACTTTGAGCATATTTTCAACATAGATGTAAAGGAGGAGAGTCTTCAAAGCCTGCGATGTGTGAATGACACCATTGCTTTGGTGCGGCAGTCAGCTTGAAAAACTGGTTTTTTTAAAAATAGTAAGGGGAAATATTTCCCCTTTTTTTATAATTCTCCCCATTGGAAACCTCCGTGTTCCAGTCCAGCCAGGGAAAGTATCCGGTGGATCACGGTCATACAGACAGCTTCCACATGATCAGGCAGGGAGTAGAAGGAAGGTGTAGCCGGACAGATGATGCCTCCGGCCAGTGTGATTGTTCTCATATTTTCGATATGAATCAGGTTATAGGGTGTTTCCCGTGGAACGAGGATCACCCTTCGCCGTTCTTTCAGTAGGACATCCGCTGCACGGGATATCAGGTCGTCGGAAACCCCTGAAGCAATTCTTCCCATTGTTCCCATCGAACAGGGGCAAATGATGAGTGTGTCGAAAGAAGAAGATCCCGATGCAAAGGGAGCATGGAAATCGTGGTTTTCATAGCGTCGGAAAGGGGGAGCAACCCTGAAGGATTCATTAAGCTCGTGATTCCAGATTGCCAGGGCATTCCCTGAGAAGATGACCGCGATTTCTTCCGGAGGTTCTGCCAGATGCGACAATTCCTGCAGAAGCAGTTTGGCATAAATGGCGCCGCTTGCCCCGGTAACTGCCACGATGATTTTTCTCTCTTTGTTCATTGGATGCTCGGAATTAGCGGTCGATCCGGTAATATAAAGCAAGAGAAATCACATTGTTGAACTGGTTCTGGCGCCAGTACCAGAGGTCATTGTCGGGCTTTCCCCTCACGGGTAGTACCGAATAGGCCATCCGGAGGTCGATTTTCAATTGGTCGACGATGTCAAATTGAAAACCGAGGAAGGGTTGAAGGTCGGTGGCGTTGAATGGTTTCTGGTCTTCGGGCGGAAATTTCCCATCTTCGTTGATTTCCACGGAACTGATCAGGTAACCGAACGATATTCCCCCGATCACTGATATGAGCTCGCTGCTCCGGAAACCTGCATATACAGGCAGATCCACATAATTGAGGCGCATTATGTACTTGTCGGGAACAGGAGCTTTGGGATCGATTTTGCTCCGGGCTCCTTTCTGGGAAAATTTCAGCTCCATTCCCCCGAAGACAGCGGGTAAAAGGTCGGTTTGAACCCATGCTCCTGCGAGTACCCCGGGTTTGTGGTATCCCTTGTAGGTATCCCCTTCGACCTGGGTTCCGTTAAAACCGGCCAGGATTCCACCCTGGAAGCGCTGTGCAAATACGGCTGAAGCCAAAGTCAGCAGAACTCCTAAAACAAAAACCTTTTTTTTCATAGTCATTGTGTGTCAAAGAATTAAACATATACAGACAGCATTTCCTCCAGGAGGAGTATTCCTTCCGTGGCTCTCTTCCTGATATGGTGCACCTGGCGGGTAATGGTTCCCGGCAATCCAGGATCGACAAGGAAAACCGGCGCTTCCCGGTTCACATGGTCGATGAGTCCGGCCGCAGGGTATACCTGCAGGGAAGTTCCGATAATGACAAAGATATCGGCGCCGGAAACCAAGGTGACGGCTTTTCCGATATTGGGCACCGGCTCGCCGAACCACACAATATGAGGTCGCAACTGGCTCCCTTTCTCACATAAATCACCTGGATTCAACTCCGGGGATTGAAGCGTGTAAACCAGGTTGGGATCGGCGGTGCTTCTGGCTTTTCGCAACTCTCCGTGCAAGTGGAGTACGTGACTGCTGCCTGCCTGCTCGTGCAAGTCATCGACATTCTGAGTAACTACCTGTACGTCAAATAACTTCTCTAGCTGAGCTATCCCTATATGGGCTCTGTTCGGGGAAGCTTCCCATAACTTTCGCCTCCGTTCATTGTAAAACCGCAGCACCAGTTCCGGATTGCGCTGCCAGGCTTCCGGACTGGCCACATCGGTGACCTCATATTGCTCCCACAATCCCCCCATATCCCGGAAGGTTTGTAATCCGCTTTCCTGGCTGACGCCTGCCCCACTCAACACTACCAGCTTTCTCTTCATATCTTCACAAATTCCTGAAAACTCCTGCTGTTAATTTTTTAAAAATAAGCGTTCTCCCGCTTATTTCCACAAATGCGGTGGTTATTTTTTAATTTTGTACCATGATTGACCAGGTCACAGTTGAACGGATCCTCCAGGCTGCTGAAATTGTGGAGGTGGTTTCCGATTTTGTAAGTCTGAAGCGGAGGGGGGTCAATTATCTGGGATTATGCCCATTTCATCATGAGAAGACCCCTTCGTTCACCGTATCTCCGGCCAAAGGGATCTTTAAATGTTTCGGCTGCGGGAAAGGAGGGAACCCGGTCAATTTCATCATGGATCACGAGAGCCTCACCTATCCCGAAGCGTTGAAGTACCTGGCCCGGAAGTACCATATCGACATTGTGGAGAAGGAGGAGACGGCCGAAGAGAAGCAGCAGAAGGATGACCGCGAAAGCATGATGATCGTATCGGGTTTCGCGCAGCGCTATTTCAGCCGTTATCTTTGGAATGAACCAGAGGGGAGGGGAGTGGGTCTCAGTTATTTCAGAGAGAGGGGGTTGCGCGACGATATCGTCCGGAAATTCGAACTGGGATATTGTCCCGATGGTAAGAGCCTCTTCACCGAAGCGGCCCAGAAAGAGGGCTACCGGATGGAATTCCTGGAAAAAACCGGTCTTACGATCAAACGGGATGAATGGATCCGTGACCGGTTTGCCGGTAGGGTCATGTTTCCCATTCACAATATTGCCGGCAGGGTGATTGGCTTTGGCGGGAGGATCCTGAAAGATGTGCCCGACAGCGCCAAATACCTCAATTCACCGGAATCGGAGATATACCATAAAAGCCGGATTGTTTATGGCATTTTCCAGGCCAAGCGCGAAATGGCCCGGGTCGACAAGTGTTATCTCGTGGAGGGTTATACCGATGTGTTGTCGATGCACCAGGCAGGCATCGAAAATGTGGTGGCCTCTTCGGGGACGGCGCTTACCTCTGATCAGATCAGGCTGATCAGAAGATTTACCCCCAATGTGACCATCCTTTACGATGGAGATGAAGCGGGAATCAAAGCCTCTCTCCGTGGAATCGATCTGGTTTTGGAAGAGGGGATGAACGTAAAGGTATTGTTGCTGCCTCCGGGGGAGGATCCCGATTCGTTTGCACGGAAACGCAGCTCTTCGGAACTTCTGAAGTATGTTTCAGAGAATGAGACCGACTTTATCCGGTTCAAAACCTCGCTGCTGCTCAGGGAGAGTGAAAAGGACCCTGTAGCCCGGGCCCGGCTGATTACCGACGTGATCCGTTCCGTGGCGGTTATTCCCGAAGCCATCACCCGGTCGGTGTACATCAGAGAGTGCAGCACGATGATGAACGTGGAAGAGTCTGTACTCTACAGCGAGGTGCGGAAAATTCTGGCTTCCAAGAGCGGCCGGAGCCCCTTTCCTGTTTCCCCGGAGCCAGTCAAAACTGCAAGGCCGGTGATCCTTTCTGGGGAAATTCCTGGTGAACTCACTACCGAAGAGAAGGAGCTCCTCCGATTTCTTCTGAAATATGGGATGGTCCCCTTGTTTGAACAGGAGGGTGAAGAAGGGGAAACTTCGTCTGTCATCACTGTGGGCGAATTTATCCTGGCTCAATTATTCGAAGATGACATCATTTCGGATAAACCCCTCTTTAAAACCATCATCCATGAAACGGCGGAACGATTAGGCGACCCGGCGTTCTCTCCCGAACGCTACTTTATATATCACTCCGACAATGCGGTGAGCCAATTGGCAAGCTCCCTCCTGGCCGAAAAATGGGTGGAGAGCAAACGCTGGAACAAAGCGGGTTCCTACACCGAAAAAGAGAGCGAGGCATTGGAATGGCTGGTTCCCCGGATCATGAATGAATTCAAGCTACGGAAAATCAAAGACAGGCAGATGAGCCTTGAAAAAGAGATAGGAACTACAGATATCGAAAAAGATGAAGCCCGGTTATACGAAATC
>CAZLDP010000106.1:0-7823 GCA_964558145.1 uncultured Prolixibacteraceae bacterium
CGAAGTGGATCCCAACCACATCATCCTCCTGGCAGGCGCCCAGTGGAACAGCAACTTCAGGCTCTTCACCGATTCGAAATTCGACGACAAGATCATGTACACCTGCCATCGCTACTGGTGCGATACCCTCCAGGCCAACATACAGGATTTCGTCGACTTCCGCGACAGCGTCAACCTGCCCATTTACATGGGAGAAACCGGAGAAAACAGCGACCCGTGGATCGCTGCCTGGACAAGGCTTATGGTGAAAAACAACATCGGATACCACTACTGGCCCTACAAACGGATGGGTAATCCCAGCTCAGTTCTCAATATCGCCGCTCCCGTCCACTGGGACTCCATCGTGGCCTTCACCCAGCATCCGCGACTCCACTTCGGGGAGATCCGAAACGTCAGGCCCGACCAGGAGTTGGTCCGGAAAGCCATGCTCGAGCTGATCGAAAACTGCAAGTTTGAAAACTGCACCAAAAACGAAGGATACATCCGGGCCATCGACATGACGCCATAAAGCCGCCGCTGCGCTCCGGCGTTCCAATGCACCGCGTGCCGTTCAAAGGCTGCGCCGTAGTTTGAAAAAAGGAGGTTGTCAATTGCCGGGGGCTTGACAGTTTGGGGATGGGCGATTGATTGGATGATTGGATGATTGGATGATTGGATGATTTGGGGATTTGGGAATTTGCTGCTTACTTTGGTAAAATTCAATAAAAACAAATCTGGTAACACTTATCCATTCGGAACCATGACCACATTGACAACCGCAACAACCTTGACATCTATGACCACCCCGGCAACCAGGAGGACACGGACAACCCTTTCCGTCATTTTCCTTTTCTTACTCTTTTCCGGCTGCACCGCCAAAACTGATCCGGAACCCGTGAAACACCGCATCTGGTTCAAAGAACCGGCTGCAATATGGGAGGCTACCCTGCCCCTGGGTAACGGTCACCTGGGGATGATGCCCGACGGGGGCATTCACCAGGAAAAAATCGTGTTGAACGACATCACCCTTTGGTCGGGAGGCCCGCAGGATGCCGACAATCCCGATGCAGCACAGTACCTTCCCGCGATCCGTGAGCTCCTTTTCCAGGGGAAAAACGACGAGGCCCAGGATTTGGTGTACCGGCACTTCGGCTGTCTGAAATCCGGATCAGGACATGGGAACGGGACGAGGGTACCCTACGGCAGTTTCGAGACCCTGGGAACCCTCAGACTGGAATACGGAGGAGACACGCTTATGCAGGCAGAGAATTATTGCCGGCAACTCTCCCTTGACCATGCCACAGCTTCGACCACCTACACGGTGAATGGAATCACCTACCGGCGCGACTACTTTGTCAGCTTCAGCGACGATGTGGGAATTATCAGGCTTACCGCCGGGAAGAAAGGGAAAGTCACGGTCCGCATCGGTATCGACAGACCCGAAAAATTCACCACTTCTGTGAAAAACAATCTCCTGGAGATGACCGGGCAACTTGAAAACGGCACCGACGGCAAAGGCATGCGGTACCGCGCCCTGGTTTCAGTAAAAACGAAGAGAGGAAAGGTAACGCCTGAAGGAGATAAACTGGTGATTACGGGCGCCGACGAGGCTGTCATCTATTTCTCTGCAGGTACCGATTACAAAAGTCCGGAGTTTGAAGCGAAGGTGCAGGAGAAACTCAATAAGGCGATGACCCGGAAATACGGCCAGTTGCTTAAAGACCATACGGCGGAGTACCGCAACTTTTTCGACCGGACCGACCTGGAGCTGACCCTGAATCCCGAAAGGGAGGCGCTCCCCACCCCGGAAAGGTTAACCGCATTTGCTGAGGACCCCGCCGACAACGGGCTGGCATCCCTCTATTTCCAGTACGGGCGGTACCTGCTCCTCAGCAGCGCCCATGCGGGAGTGCTGCCCCCGAATCTGCAGGGGCTCTGGTCCAATACCATCCACACTCCCTGGAACGGCGACTATCACCTCAACATCAACGTGCAGATGAATCATTGGCCGGCGGAGATCACCAACCTGGCGGAGATGCACCGTCCCCTCATCGGGCTCACGCAAACCCTGTTGGAACCGGGACGACGTACAGCCCGTGCCTATTACAATGCCGGGGGGTGGGTCGCCCACATGATGACTAACGTATGGGGTTTTACCTCGCCCGGGGAGCACCCTTCGTGGGGCGCCACCAATACCGGGGGAGCCTGGCTTTGTGCGCACCTTTGGGAGCACTTCGACTACAACCGCGACACCGCCTACCTTCGGGAAATCTATCCCGTGCTGAAAGGGGCGGCGCACTTCTTCCTCGACATGCTGGTGGAGGAACCACTCCACGGATGGCTGGTCACCGCCCCCACCACCTCACCCGAGAATGCCTTCCTGATGCCGGGAAACCAAAAACAGGTGAGTGTCTGCATGGGATCAACGATGGACAACCAACTGATCAGGGAGCTGTTCGGGAATACCCGGAAAGCTTCGGCCCTTCTGGGTGTGGACAAGGAGTTCGCCCAACAATTGGCTGCCGCCGCGGCCAAGCTGCCTCCCAACCGGATCGGCAGCGACGGGCGGCTGATGGAGTGGCTGGAGGCATATGAGGAAACCGATCCCCGCCACCGCCATGTGTCCCATCTCTATGGGTTGCATCCCGGGATGGAAATTACTCCCGAAACCACCCCCGACCTGGCACAGGCAGCCAGGAAATCGCTGGAACGGCGCGGCGACGGCGGTACGGGATGGTCCAGGGCCTGGAAAATCAACTTTTGGGCGCGACTTCACGACGGCAACCATGCTTTCCTTCTACTGAGAAACCTCCTGCAACCTGTAGGCGCTACCGGGTTTGACTATTCAAACAGTGGAGGCACTTACCCCAACCTATTCTGCGGTCATCCCCCTTTCCAGATGGATGGCAACTGGGGAGGATGCGCGGGTATAGCCGAGATGTTCCTGCAGAGCCACGCCGGTTTCATCCACCTTATCCCCGCCTTGCCCGATGCCTTCCGCGAAGGCTCCTTCAAAGGGTTCAGGGCAAGGGGTAATATCACCGTCTCGGCCGCGTGGAAAGATCACAAACTGACCACGGCATCCTTCCTTGCAGGAAGCACCGGGGAGATCCGTATCAAAATTCCTGACAATACAGAAACCCCGGAAACTTCACTGAACGGAAAACCAACCCATCTGACCCCCGAAGGAAATTTTCTGACCGTTGCCCTGCAAAAAGGAGACCGCCTGGAAATCAATTTCTTATGAGTGACGGAACAGCAAGCATTCCCTTCTGATCCTATTGTTTTTCGCGGTAACCCTTATCGAATCGCAAACCCTGGCTATCCAGCCGTATACAGCTACCCCGATCAACGGGAGCAACAACAGCTCCAACAGACTGACGGCAGGCACCGTTATTGCCATTAAGACCAATACAGGAAGGTTTGCCAAAATGAAAATCGATTCCTATGGATATAACCTCGGCATTCCCTGGGATGCCCCTGGATTCTTGCCTCCTGATCCGCCCCCCGGGATCAGGGAAATGGTGCAGGAATGGGAAAAGAAGATGAACGAATCCGACGGCAACGGTTGACCCTGACAGGATGCAATTCCTATTTTTTTTGTATTTTTCAGCTTTAATCCTGGCGACATGAAACCTGTATTTCACGTTTTATACAATTTACCGGCCCGAATCACACATTTTCATCTGCTGATGATGCTGATGTTTTTATCTATGCTCTCCGCCGCGCAACCGGAGCATTGCCTGGTGATCCACGGGGGCGCCGGGGGTATGAATCGGGAGAAAATGTCGCCGGAGAGGCAGGAACTGTTCCTCTTCCATCTTGACCGGGCCTTGCACACGGGCGATTCCGTATTGCGCGCCGGGGGAACGTCAACGGATGCCGTGGTAGCCACAATTACATACCTCGAAGAGTGTCCCCTTTTCAATGCCGGCAAGGGAGCCGTTTTCTCCTGGGAAGGGAGGAATGAACTGGACGCCTCGATCATGGACGGAGCTTCCTTAAAGGCAGGGGCAGTAGCCGGGGTGACCACCATCCGGAACCCCATCAGGGCGGCACGGGCGGTCATGGAAAAATCACCTCATGTGTTGCTCAGCGGAAAAGGAGCGGAAGCCTTCGCCCGGGATCAGGGATTGAAGAAGGTCAGCAACCGCTTTTTCTTCACCCGCGAAAGGTATGACCAGCTAAAGGCGCTGAAGAAAAAAACACGGGAAAGGGAACAAGCCGACAACCATGGCACGGTAGGCTGCCTGGCTCTCGACCGGTACGGCAATTTGTGCGCCGGGACTTCCACGGGAGGAATGACGGGGAAACGGTATGGCCGCATCGGGGATACCCCGCTTATAGGCGCCGGAACCTGGGCCGACAACTCCACCTGTGCCGTGTCCTGCACCGGTCATGGTGAGTTTTTCATCAGGGGGAACATTGCCCGTGAGGTAGCCGCCCGTATGGAATTCAAGGGAGAGACCCTGCAGGAGGCTTCTACCGGTGCGTTAGCGAAACTGACCGCCATGGGAGGCACCGGTGGCTTTATCGCCTTAGACCGGAAAGGCAATCTCTCAATGCCCTTCAATACCACCGGCATGTTCCGGGGGCATATCAGTTCGACGGGAGAGAAAAAAACCGCCATCTTCGTCCCTTAACAACCTTCACCCCATGGAAAAGCAAAGGATGAACGCCGACAGGGGTGTCGTCAGGCTGAAAATGATTTACAACAACACCGGCTCCTGGCCAGGCTTGCAGGCGGCATGGGGATTGTCGGTATGGGTGGCCTCCCTCGAAGGCAACCTGCTTTTCGACACCGGGGGAGACGCTGCCATCCTGCGAGATAACATGCATAGTTTAGGACTGGATCCGGGCAGCCTCATTAAACTTTTTCTCTCCCACGACCATTGGGACCACCGGAACGGCCTTGAATGGCTTTTAGAAGAGACCGGCCATGCTGCCGAAGTGATCGTACCCGCGGAAGTGAAGGAGAAATATGGCATCGACTACCCTGCCGCCCTGATCAGGGGAGTTGCGGATCCCGAAGAGATCCTTCCCGGAATATGGACCACAGGATCTTTTTCAACCACCTACAAGGATGCTCCCCTGCATGAACAGGCCCTGGTTATTATCCGCGGCGACAGCCTTTGGCTGTTGAACGGCTGCAGTCATCCGGGGGTGATCCCAATGGTGCGTCACGTAAAAAAAAGCTTCCCGGGAAAACGTATTGCCCTGGTAGCAGGGGGTTTCCACCTGACAGGTCAAACAGCAGATGAAGTCAGGATAATCTCAGACCTTTTCCGCCAGGAGGGTGTGGAGCACATTGCCCCCTCCCACTGCACCGGGGATGAGGCCATCTCCCTCTTCCGGAAGGAGTGGGGAGCCTCCATCACCTGTTTTAACCTGGGCGACGAACGGGTCCTCTCCTGATAAAAAGCCGGCTGTTATCCCGTGTTGTACCACCCGACGGGGCAGCCTTATCATGCAATCACAAACCGAATTTGTCGTTCTCTGAAAATAGGATGATCTCAACAGTCGTCCACTGTTGTCTCAAGTATGGGTCTGATCGGGAATCGCGGTATTTTCCCCGGCCAGATGATAATGATCCGTACGATGTAACCGGGTTACCTGATGCGTATGACCGTTTTAATGCTTTGTGTCATGGGGATGGTCATATTCTGCGGGCCGGAAATGGCTATACTCAGTTCCATTTCGGTATCGTCTTCGCTATAAACAATCATTTTCAAGGCAGGATCAAAGAGCGAATAGCCCTGCACTTTGGCATTCCCTTCCACAAACATCTCCATGCCCATTTGGGAGCCTTTACCGGTGATGGCAATGGTCCCGGTGCTGGTGATTTTATACACCTCTTTCCCGTCGCGGATCTCCTTTGAAGCCAAGGTATGTTCATTGTCGACGGCCATATCGAGTCCAAAGGGTGTACCCGATGCTGCCGATTTGGTTTCGGAATAGCTTTCACTCCACGTGTCACCGATCCTCTTCTCCATTCCGGGAAGCATCCTCATTCTGCCGAGTTCCATCTGGTTAATGATGGTTGCAGCCTTTGAAGAATCGACCTTAACCGAGGAAATCACCTTCCCTTCTGGGGAATAAATCCCGCGGACCGCATCTTTCATCCCTTCGAAGCGCATGGTGGTATCCTTTCCCATGGCCGACTGGGTGATGAAAAGCTCCTTCACCTTCATCAGAATGGTGGCATTTCCTTCAGGCGAAACGGCTTCCACTTTCATTTCATTAAGCGCTTTAATCTTCCCTACAACAGTAATTTCCTGTCCCATCATGGACTGGACGGTATTCTGGGCGACTTCGATCTCCTGCTGAAAGGCAGTTCCTTCATTCATGCCATATTTCAACATAACGCGCTCCTGGCCCATTGCGCTGTATGAAAAGAGGAGCCAGGCAGCCAAAAAAATGGTTAATCTGATAGCTTTCATTATAAAACTGTATTAAGTTAAATTCATTATACAATAAAGGATTCCGGCGATTCCGGTTTCATCGGCACAGCGCCTTTGCAATTCACGGGTTCACCGTTTCAAGGTAAATATCATCATTGGCAATCCGCCAGGCGGTATTGAACACCATCGCCGCCACCTTTGCCGCTTTCGCGGGATTGGAGTGTCCGGGATCGTCGCTCACTTTATGGTAATCTTTATGAAGACCGGTGGTGATATTAACCCCCGACACGCCCTTCTGAAAAAAATTGTAATGATCGCTCCGCTTAAAAAGATCTTCTGCTTCTGGGAAATTGCGGAGTCCCAGTTTTTCCGTCTCTTCGAGCAGTATCTCTGTAAGACCGGGATTTAACCTGAGTCCGCTGATCTGAAGGGTATCGGCACCATTGCGGCTGATCATGTCGAGGTTCAGCATGACCACGCTATTTTCGAGAGGAACCAGGGGATTGTTGCAATAATGTTCCGACCCGTAAAGACCCAGTTCTTCACCGGCAAAGAGGACAAACAGGATGCTGCGGGCCGGCTTTTTCTTCATCGCGGCGAAAGCTTGCGCCACGGCCAGTACCCCGGCCGTTCCCGAGGCATTGTCGTCGGCCCCGTTAAAGATGGAGTCGTCACCCGCTTTCAGATTTTTCAGGTATCCTACATGGTCGTAATGCCCGCCGATCACCACAAATTCATTTTTCAGCTTCTTATCTTTTCCGCCGATCATCCCCACCACATTCCAGGCAGTGAACTTTTCAATGGTCAGCGCTGTCCTGAGTTTACATTCCGTCGCAGGGAACTCAAAAGAGTGAGGTAAAAGGGAGGCATCCATTCTGCGCTGGATATTTTTCAGAGAGTCAATGCTTCCAAAGAGAATTTTGACGACGGATTCCCCCACCTGGACAAAAGGAAATGAACCGCTCTTACGGGCGAGTTCGACGGGGAGATTGTCGGAGGGGAGAAACTGGGAGAGTCCGGGCCAGGGGTATCCCTGGGGTGTCAGTAACAGGTGGTTAAGCGGGTCGGTAACCAGGAGCAATCCAGCGGCACCATGCTCGCGTGCATTGCTGACCTTAGTGGCCAGAAGGGAATGGGTGGTCTCTTTCACCCCATCGAACCGCGAGGTGGAATCCTTTTCTCCCGGTTCATGTTTCATTACCAGTACGATCTTTCCCCTCACATCGATATCCTTGTAATCGTCGTACCCAAATTCCGGTGCGGTGATTCCATACCCTGCAAAAACCAGGGCCGATTGCACCAGGGTGTCGGCAGTCCCATCGAAAGGGGTATAATCGGTTTTCAACCTGAAGCTTTTCATCTTACCTTCCCGGGTGATGGAAAAGAGAGATCCCTCCTGGTCGAGGTTTTTGGTATAGAGAGGGACTTCCTGAAACCGCTCGC
>CAZLDP010000107.1:0-7802 GCA_964558145.1 uncultured Prolixibacteraceae bacterium
GTAATGTTCGAGGCCCAGTTCGTGGGTGATGGTGAAATAGTCGTCAGGCCATGAAAGCCGGTAACCGTATCCAATGGAGAGGGCCAGTGTTTCCCAGATTTCATCATCGGTTTTGTCGTCATCTTCCGATTCGTAGTTGTACTGGAGGGTGGGATAAAAACCGCCGTATCCGCCATAATAACTCCCGTAACCCGCATAGCCATAGCCATAAGGCGAATAGCCATAGCCATAGCCATAAGGGGAATAGCCATAACCATAGCCATAAGGGGAATAGCCATACCCATAAGGGGAGTATCCGCCATAACCGTAAGGATTGTTGTAATAGTTCTGGTAATACTTGTTGGCGCTGAAATTCACGCGCGACCAGGAGAAGGACAAGGAGAAAGAGTTGGGTTTTTTCCCTCCCAGCCAGGGTTCGAAAAACGAAAGACTGGCCGTTTTGTAATATTGCCCGCTGGTTTGATAACGGAGGCTCAAGGTTTGTCCGTCACCGCTGGGAAGGGGACGCCATGCCTCCTTGTTTAAGATGTTACGTGCTGAAAAATTGGCGAATTTCAAACCTACCGATCCCACAAACATCCCTGCACCCCAACCTCCTGAGAGTTCTATCTGGTCGTTGGCTTTTTCTTCCACCTTGTAATTGATATCCACTGTACCGTCTTCAGGATGGGGAACTACATCAGGAACAATGGCTTCAGGGTCGAAATGGCCCAATTGTGCAAGCTCCCTGATGGAACGGATAATATTGTTTTTGCTGTAAAGGTCGCCCGGAAAGGTTCTCAGCTCGCGCCGGGCTACATGTTCATGGGTCTTGGTGTTTCCAAGCAATCCGATTTTGTTGATGGTAGCCTGTTTCCCTTCATACACCCTCATTTCGAGGTCAATGGAGTCTTTGGTAATGTTCACCTCCACAGGATCGATCTGTGAAAAGAGGTATCCGTTGTCCTGGTAGGCCAGATTGATGACGGCATCCTCATCTTCTAACAACCGCTTGTTCAAGAGTTTCTGGTCAAATACATCCCCTTTCTTAATTCCGAGGAAGGTATTCAGGTAATCGGCTGGATAAACGGTATTGCCTACCCACTTTATATCCCGGAAATAATATTTGTTCCCTTCTTCCACCCAGATTTCCACGTTGACACGGTTCTTTTTATCTGGAGAGGCATACACCGTATCGCGAAGCACCACGGCATCGCGGTACCCTTTTTCGTTGTATTTCTTCACCAAATTGACTTTGTCTTCCCGGAATTTGTCGGCGAGATACTTCTTGGTTCTGAAAAAGTTCACCAGTTTTTTGGCGTTTGTTTTTTTCATGGCCCGTTCAAGAATAAAACTGCTGACCTCCTGGTTCCCATGAATGACCACATCCTGTATTTTAACTTTTTCCTTTTTGTCCACTTTGATGTCGAGTGTCACCGTATTGGCCTGCGTGGTGTCGTCGCGCTGAATGATGATTACCTCTGTATTCAGGAAACCTTTTTCCAGGAATATGTTCTTGATCAGGCGCTGGGCATTGTTGATCTGATTGTCGGTTACCTGGCTCCCTTTCAGCAGCAATACCTTTTCGGTGATGTCATCTTTTTCCGATTTCGAGATGCCGCTGTAATTCACGTCCCCCAGGCGGGGTCTCTCCTGCAAGTAAATTTCGAGCCAAACCTGGTTCCCTGACATTTTGGTAGCCGTAATCTTTACGTCGGAAAAGAGTCCCTGCTGCCACAGTTTTTTGATGGCAGTGGAAACCTCTTCGCCGGGAATATCCACTTCCTGACCCACACTAAGTCCGGAGAGCTGGACCAGCACATCCCTGTCTAAGTACTTTATTCCCGCGATATCAATACTTGCAATGGTCAGTTTTTTCGGACTGGAATAATAAACTGAAAAGAGCGTACTGTCAATGACCTGTGCCCAAGTGGCGGGTACTGCAAATAACAGGATAAATAGTATGGGCAAAATTCTTTTTCGCATTCTGAACAAATAAAAAATTAGGACACTATCTGATCACTGGTCAAGCCAAATCGTCTTTCACGGTTCTGATAGTCGGCGATGGCTTCGAAAAGGTCTTCTTTTCTGAAGTCAGGCCAAAGTTTTTCCGTGAAATAGAGTTCTGAATAAGCAATTTGCCATAGCAGAAAATTGCTGATTCTGTATTCCCCGCTGGTTCTGATAAGCAGGTCAGGGTCGGGGATTCCGGAGGTAGCCAGATATTTCTCAAATAGTTCATTGTCGATATGGTCAGGATTGATTTTGGAGCCGGAGACATCGGCTGCTATTTTCTTCACCGCTTCGAGGATCTCCCATCTGGAGCTGTAACTCAGGGCAAGGATTACCGTAAGGCCTGTGTTGTCTTTGAGTCGCTCAACGCAGTAGTTGAGTTTATAACTTACATGGCTGGGGAGCATTGAAGTGTCGCCAATCACAGTCACGTGCACGTTGTTTTTCATCAGGTTTTCAGTCTCTGCTTCGATGGCGTTGACCAGCAATCCCATAAGTGCATCCACTTCTTCGCGGGGTCGCGACCAGTTTTCAGTGGAAAAAGCGAACAGCGTCAGATAAGAGATGCCAATTTCACCCGCACCTTCCACTGTGGAACGTACTGCTTCAATTCCCTGTTCATGTCCGAAAGTACGGGCATTGCCATGCCGGGCAGCCCAGCGGCCGTTGCCATCCATGATAATGGCCACATGTTGCGGTAACTTGTCGATATGCAGTTTTTCCTTTATTGACACGTCATTATTTTTTTGAATCGTAAGCCGGGCAGGGTCTGCTTCCCAGATATATTTTATAAATGATATGGACCCCCAGAAATCCGATCCAGTCGTTGTTGTGTTTCCAATCGGTATAAGTTGTGATCTCTCCGTTTTCGTTTTTGTAACTCAAAGGATCGTCAAGGTCATCGAGTCGGTCGTCAAACAATTTCCGCATCTGGTATTCCAAGCCGATTCCAACCCGCTTTCCTATATTGGCTTTAACTCCCATCCCAAAAGGAATGGTTGCCGTAATGACAGATCTTTTGCCGGGCATATCCCCGATATCGGGATGCCGCATGTTGATTAACGCCAAGGCGCCGGTTCTGATGGAATCGGGATAATACATCACCCCCAGACCTCCGGTCAGGTAGCTGGTAAACGATGCTTTTTGATTTCCCAGCATATAGTTAAGGTAGTTAATTTCCAACTGTAGGGTCAAATCCTGGACGGGCTTGTCAAATTCCCATTCATAATTCTGGATTGTTCCTTTTTTTGCCACCTTACCGGTTAAAAACATCATCCTTAGCCCGCCCCTTTGGTGAAAATTGTACCTGAAATAAGCACCTAATACAGGGAAGGCTGATGGATCGAGGGTCACTTCTTCCAGGTCACCCTGGTATCCCGATCCGCCACCCCATAGGCCAATGTCGGCGGTAACCTGTGCATTTCCCGAAACAGCAAAAAGCATCGCTGCCAAAACTAAAAAAAACTTCCTCATCGGACTTTCAATTTCATTCGTCATTCTGCTTCTCAGGTACGCTCATTTCAATAAAGGGATGGTAAGTTGTAAAACTCAAAACGTTCAGGTTATCAGAGGCCAGCAGTAAAAAACAGCGAAGTGATCACTGAGTAAACCTGCCCGGAAAAGATCACATAACTTACAATAATTCAATGAACTGAAAAAACAAAAAATTCTTAAACATAAATGATCAAGAGCGGTACAAAAGTAATAATATTTAAAAATAACCGTACCAGGTCGCTTTTATAAAACCATAAGGGAGGTTAAAAATTGTTAAGTCCTGAAAATTTATCAATTACGGTAATCTGCACCCCACATCAGCTTGTTTCGCAACGTTTGAAAAAACGACTGGCCGGGAAGATGGAGGGTCTTCACTTTAATGCCGGCTTTCCTGATGGAAACGGTGGTGGAGAGATTCACGGTCGCCGACCGGCTGTCGAGAGAGGTAAGGTACTGACTGCCTCTGCCTTCCACACTGAGCGACAACTTGTAATGGTCGGGAACCACCACGGGCCTGACGGTCAGGTTGTGGGGGGCAATTGGGGTGATTACGAAGTTTTCGGAATCGGGAGTCAGTATAGGACCTCCCACACTGAGGCTGTAAGCAGTGGAACCGGTGGGCGTGGCAATGATGATCCCGTCGGCCCAAAAAGAGTTCAAATGTTCCCCGTTAATCAGCACATGGATGACAATCATCGATGAACTGTCGGTTTTCAGCACGGTCATTTCGTTTAGCGCATAGTTAAAGTCAAAATTAGGAGCTCCGTGCAGATTAACTTCGAGAAGACTTCGTTCCACAATCTGGTATCGGCCCTCTAAGATTGAGGTCAGCCCGTTGATGATCTCCCCCCTCGAAATATCAGCCAGGAATCCCAGGCGCCCGCTGTTCACACCCACGATGGGAATGTCAAAATTGCGGATGGTCAGAAAGGAGTGAAGGAAGGTGCCATCCCCTCCGATGCTGAAAATAAAGGTGACATCCTCTCTGAAATCGAGATGGGAATGAAAGAGTCCTGCATACTCCGGGGTAAACTGCATCTCATGGTCCAGGAAATCATAAAAGGGCCGGTAGAGATAAACCTCCACCCGGCGTTCTTCTATATATTGAAAGAACTGCTTTAAAACAGGAAGAAATTCACCCTGAACCTGTGTGCCGAATACTGCAATTTTCATTACCTATCAAATATTCATGTAACGGAGGAGTTGCTCTATGCGGTCTTCATACATATCGTTCAATATCGAATCGTCCATATAAACAGCGGAGATCAGGTAGTTGTACCTGGTAAAAGTCTGAATGACAGGGGATAAGTCAACCTTGTCTAATTTAATGGTGATTTCCAGGTTTTCAGACTGATCGATACGGTTCACAAAAAGTCCCAGAATGCGGGCATCGTTGCTTTCCACGATCTGGCTGATCTGGCATGCCGAGTAATTGTTCCAGGTAGTTTGAAGGATGAGAACCCCTCCCGGTTCCTGCAGGGAAAAAAGCCGTACAATCCTGCCTGAAAGTCCGTCAAGGGTGATGGCCCCCGCGTAGTTGTGCTCCTCATCCACCACTGGTACAACCGTCAGGCAGAGCCGGTACATGATGGATGCCACCTCAAAAAGATGCTGCCTGGGATGCACATGGGGCGTGAACAAATGCATGGTATGAAGGTCGATGGGTTCTTCGGTCAGGTTCAGGTCGTAAATGAGCTTGTCGGAAATCAGCCCCAAGTACTCCCTCTCCTTGACTACAGGAAGGTGCAATACCCGGTACAATTCCATCCAGTTCAACGCCTGCCGGCCGGTATCACCCGGACGCAGCACCGGAAGTGTTTCCGCTATCAGGTTTTCGGCAATCAAAACTTGTACCTTTAAAAAATTTCTCTTTCTAAAACCAAAGTTGTACCTTGGCGCTTCAAAATTAATAAAATGACGCGATTAAGTGTAAACATTAATAAAATTGCCACACTGCGGAATGCCAGGGGGGGGAATGTCCCCGATGTTGTGCGGGCAGCTATCGAATGTCAAAAATTTGGGGCTCAGGGTATCACGGTGCATCCCCGGCCCGATGAACGGCACATCCGTCGTCAGGATGTATT
Source organism: uncultured Prolixibacteraceae bacterium (assembly GCA_964558145.1). Classification (GTDB taxonomy): domain Bacteria; phylum Bacteroidota; class Bacteroidia; order Bacteroidales; family Prolixibacteraceae; genus UBA1413. Next base: position 5,571 of record CAZLDP010000107.1, read on the forward strand.
TGATATCAAACCGGTTGTGGCCACTGAATTCAATATAGAGGGGTACCCTTCCGCCGATTTTCTGAATCTGGTCATAGAAGTGCAGGCCGATCAGGTGACGCTTGTGCCTGATGAGCCGGGCCAGTTGACCAGCGATCATGGATGGAATACCCGAAAACACCTGATTTTCCTCAAAGAGGTGTTAGCCCGGTTGCAGGAAGCAGGCATCAGGACTTCCCTCTTTATAGATCCGGATCCGGATAAAATTGAAGCGGCCGCCCTTACAGGTACCCACCGGATTGAGCTCTATACCGAGCCCTATGCCTCGGGTTATCCGGTCGACCGGGATTCAGCCGTGAAACCTTTCGTGCGGGCAGCAGAAGTGGCTACGGGTCTGGGGCTGGAACTTAATGCCGGCCATGACCTGAATCTTGAAAACCTGGCGTTTTTAGTGGAAAAGATTCCCGCACTGAAAGAAGTATCCATTGGTCATGCCCTGATCGCCGATGCACTGTACCTGGGACTGGAGCAGACAATCAGGCGCTACCTGGCCTGTATCGCGGTAGGAATGAAAGCGTCATTTTCATAAATACCTTAGAAAGAAACTGTAAATTATTGATTTCTGCCCATGGGAGTCCGGCTCTATTTCAGAAAAGTGGGCGATGGTCCGCCCCTTGTATTGATGCATGGTTTGTACGGTGCTTCCGACAACTGGCTCACCATTGCGGGTAAACTGTCGGAGAATTATACCGTTTATGCTTTAGACCTTCGCAATCACGGCCATTCCCCGCACCATCCCGATCATTCCTATCGTTCCATGGTGGAAGATCTTGCTTTATTTTTCGGTGAGCACCATCTGCAACCTGCCGTGATGATGGGGCATAGCATGGGGGGAAAGGTGGCCATGTTGTTTGCAGCCGATTATCCTGAAAAGGTAAAAAAATTGATAGTCGTTGATATCGCCCCGAAAAACTATCTTCTGACGGGGGATGACAGCCACTATTTTTATCACCGGAATATTCTGCTGGCCATGATGGAATTTAATTTTTCTGCTGTCAGAAGCCGTCGCCAGGTGGAAGAGAGGTTGACCGAAAAAATTGATGACGAAAGGGTGATCCGTTTTCTCCTCAAAAATGTAAAAGGCGATCAGGCTACGAAAACCCTGAGCTGGCGTCTGAATCCCAAAGCGTTGTACAACAACCTGGAAGAGATTGTAGAGGGGGTGAATCCCCGGTGGTTCGATGGCCGGATTCCAATATTAGCCTATCCGGTGATTTTTATCAGGGGGTTAAATTCCTCCTATATCGGGGAGGATGACATCCCTGAAATAAGGAAAATTTATCCGGAAGCCAGGATAGTGGAGATTCCCGGAGCGGGACACTGGCTCCATGCCGAACAGCCCGGATTGTTTTTAGGGGCGGTGACCTCCTGTTGCTGATCAGTAAATGTACATCGAATGAGATGACAATATACACCCGTAATATAACTGCTGCCATTGTTTTGCTCATCAGCGGATTGCGGGGAATAGGAGATATCACTTCACCCCAACCTTGGGAGTGGGTTACACGTCATAAATGGAAACAAGAACGATGGACGATACCCGTGAATTCAGGTTTGAATTTGATGAATTGCTGATAACTGCCCGTGATCTGGAATTATTGATGGGATTTTATCCCGGAATATTGCCTGATCCCTTCCCCGGAATGATCACCTCGGCGTTGGAGGAAGCCTCCGGATTGTTTGATATCAGGGCCGGATACCGAAGAAAATCGGATGTGGTTTTTCTGGCCGGTACCTGGCAGTTCAAAGTGGATAACCTCCTCTTCTCTCCTGGGAAAATTATCTTCAGCCAAGTCAGAAATGCCCTCGAAATCGTGTTTTTCGCAGGTACGGCAGGAGAGCGGGTTACGCACCGGTGCCGTGAGCTTCATCTTCAGGGGGAAACCGTGTACAGTTTTGTACTCGATCTCCTTGGATCGGTCGTGGCAGAAAAAGCTGTGGAGAGAATAGCAGATCATTTGGTGCGCGAAGCCGGTCTCCCCTTCGGAACAATCTCGGAATCATTCAGTCCCGGTTACTGTAACTGGGATGTAGCTGAACAACAATTGCTCTTTTCGTTGCTCCCCGCAGGTTTTTGTGGAATTTCCCTTTCTCCCTCCTCCCTGATGAGTCCGGTAAAATCGGTCAGCGGGATAATCGGTACTGGTCCCCGTATAAAACGTTCGGGGTACCATTGCCGGTTCTGCAAGGATC
>CAZLDP010000108.1:0-7776 GCA_964558145.1 uncultured Prolixibacteraceae bacterium
CCCTGGAATTCCATCCTGTTCTGGTGGATGTTTTTCCCAACAGGGTTAAAAACGACTTTATATTTGAATGGGTACGGCAGCGGACAGCCAAAAATATTTCGTTGAGCAGCAATTCCTTGCAGCGGCATCCCTATGATCCGGCCTATGTTTTTGAAGCTGGCATTGCGCCGCTGGGAAGTTTCCCTCTGCAGGGGATCCTTTGGTACCAGGGGGAATCCAATGCCCACCACCCCGAACTGTACAGAACATCGTTTGGCGAACTGGTTCATTCGTGGAGGAAATTCTTCAACAATCCGAAACTGCCCTTTTTTTTCGCCCAGCTTTCCAGCATCGACCGGCCTACATGGCCCCATTTTCGTGATGTCCAGCGGAAACTGGCCGGGGAGATACCCTACACAGCCATGGTCGTCACTTCCGATTTGGGCGACTCGCTCAATGTGCACCCTGTCCATAAGAGGGAAGTCGGCGAAAGGTTTGCCCTTCTGGCCCTTGACAAGGTCTATGGATACCGGGTGGTGTCTGAGGGACCAGCTCCCCTGAAAATCAGGAAAACGTCCCAAAACCTGGCGCTTACGTTTAAGTCAGCGCGTAAACTGACGACCTCTGATGGAAAGCCGCTCCGTGAGATGGAGATTGCCGGAAAGGATGCTATTTTCAGAACAGCTTCCGGAAGAGTGAAGGGAAATAAAGTGATCATCACAGAACCCGGTCAGGAAATCCGGACCATCAGGTATGGATGGAAACCCTATTCCCGCGGGAATCTGATCAACGAATCCGGACTGCCGGCTTCTACATTCTTAATGCAGACAAATTTCAATTAAATAAAATGATAGAAATGAAAAAATTTGAAGGTTTGATAGCGGCTCCGTTTGCCCCCATGAACGGCGCAGGAGAAATTATGACTGATGCCATTCCTGGCTATTGTGAATTTCTGGAGAAGAACAGGGTAGTGGGCGCCTTTATTAACGGCTCCACCGGCGAAGGAGTTTCGCTTACCCAAAAGGAGAAGATGGCGATCACAGAAGCGTGGACAGCCTCAGCTAAAAACAAGAACATCAAGGTGATCAACCTGGTGGGAGGAACCTCTTACGGGGAGTGCATCGAGAGCGCGATTCATTCGGCCGAAAACGGTGCAGATGCGATAGCCATCCTGGCGCCCTATTATTTTAAACCTGCAGGGGCCAAACAATTAGCCGAATTTTGTGCACGCATTGCTGAGGCTGTGCCTGCTCTTCCGGTATATTTCTATCATATACCTGTGCTGACGGGTTGCTATGTGAACATGTACGATTTTCTCAACGAAGCCTCTGTGATGATTCCCAATCTTGCCGGGATCAAATATACCCACGAGGATTTCATGGATTTCCTGAGTTGCATCCATTTCATGGACGGCAAATACGACATGATGTGGGGCCGTGATGAGAACATGTTGTCGGCATTGGTTCTGGGATGCCGCAGTGGAGTCGGAAGCACATTCAATTATGCAGCTCCTCTTTATTATGCATTAATCGATGCTTTCGACAGGGGCGACCTTGTAGTTGCGCGCAAGCTGCAGCAACAATCCATTGATATGATCCGCCTGTTGGGAAAATACGGAGGAATAGCCACCGGAAAGGCTTATATGAAATACATCGGCTTTGATTTGGGGCATTTCAGGCTTCCGGTGAAAAACATGAGTGATGAGATGTATGAAAACTTTAAAAACGATGTCCAGCGACTTAAAATGGAAAACCTCTTTTCCAAAAAATAATTTTTATTATTTGATAATTATTATCATGCTTGTTACTATGACCGAATCGTGCAGTGAAGAGGGGAAGGTATTCACGGGCCTGCGATGGGAAGAACTACCCCCGATGCCTCCTCTGGCGGGCAGGGAAGTTCAACCCGGGCTTGCTGGTCCTTTGGCCGGGATTTCCAACCACTGTCTGTTGGTAGCAGGGGGAGCCAACTTTGAAGGGGAGATGCCCTGGAGGGGTGGCGCCAAAAGCTACCACGATGAAATATATCTACTTCAGGAAAATGAGAAGGGAGAACTGGAATGGAAGATAGCAGAGGAGCGGCTTCCTTGTCCAATGGCCTATGCCGCTATGTTGTCCATTGAAGAGGGAATTCTGAGTATCGGAGGAGAAACCGCCGAGGGGCCTGTCAAAGATGTGATCCTGCTTACGGTTGACCAGGGCAGGGTGATGATCCGGAATTATCCGTCCCTTCCGCTGGCGATAACCTCACCGTCGGCAACCCAGGTGGACGGAGAGGTATATCTTGCCGGCGGACAAAACGCATCGGGAGCGGTTGATCTCTTCCTGACACTCGATCTGCACGATATGCAAAAGGGTTGGCAGATTTTACCTTCCCTTCCGGTACCTCTTTCCCACGGGGTGGCAGTAGCCCAGTCCGACGGGAATGAGACCTGCATTTATTTCTTAGGAGGGCGGAATAAGACCACCGACGTCCACTCTTTTTTTAGCGAGATCTATAAATATATTCCTTCCACAGCGGTATGGACCAGGGAAGGCCATATCCTTAAAGACGGGAAGCCCCTTCCGCTGTCGGCCGGAACAGGAATTGCAGCCGGAGTCAACCAGATCCTTCTCATGGGAGGCGACCCCGGTATCTATTTCAACCAGACGGAGAGACTCAATAACGCCATTGCAGAGGCTGGTGATTTTCTGAGAGATTCGCTCCTGAGGGTAAAGGATTTCCTTTTGAGCAACCATCCCGGGTTTAACAGGGAAGTGATGGCCTATCATACGACACAGAAAAAGTGGACAGTGATCGGGAACTCGCCCGAAGGGCTCCCTGCAACCACGGCGGCCTTTTTCTGGAATGACCTGGTTGTGATACCGGGTGGAGAAGTGCGTCCCGGAGTGAGAACGCCCCGGATCACTGCATTTAGGCTGCAGTAGGACAGAGTTATGAATCATCGTGAATGGAATAATTATGGATACTAAGGCATTAATCAATCTTTACAAATCGGAATTGCTCGACAATGTGGTTCCTTTCTGGGAGAAGCACTCTCCGGACCGGGAACATGGCGGCTTTTTCACTTGCCTCGACAGGCGGGGCAATGTATTTGACACCGATAAGTTTATCTGGCTTCAGGGTCGCGAGGTATGGATGTTCTCTTCGTTGTACAACCGGGTGGAGCAACGGCTCGAATGGCTTAAAGCTGCCCTTCACGGTGCGGATTTTTTGCGGAAGTACGGGCACGACGGCAATCTGAACTGGTATTTCTCCCTCACCCGGGAGGGGAGACCGCTGGTTGAACCTTACAATATTTTCAGCGACTGTTTTGCTACAATGGCCTTTGGGCAGCTCTTCCGCGCCACAGGGAATGAACAATATGGTGAAATAGCCCTGAAGACTTTTGAGAACATTCTCAACCGGTCGGGTAATCCCAAGGGCCGCTTCAGCAAAGCCGTTCCCGGAACCCGTCCCCTGAAGGGCTTCAGCCTGCCTATGATTTTGTGCAACCTCTCCTTGGAAATCGAGCACCTTCTGACCACAGAAAGGGTGGAAGAGACGATCCATCAGGTTCTGCATGAGGTGATGGAGGTTTTCTTTCAGCCCGACACGGGACTTATCCTGGAAAATGTAAATCCCGACGGAAGTTTCAACGACTCTTTTGAGGGGAGACTTCTGAACCCCGGTCATGCCATTGAAGCCATGTGGTTTATTATGGATCTTTCGGTACGGCTCAACCGGCCCGGCCTGGCTGAAAAAGCCGTGGAAATTGCCCTGCGTACTCTGGAATACGGGTGGGATGAGGCCTTTGGGGGGATTTTCTACTTCATGGACATTAAAGGCCATCCGGTTCAACAACTCGAATGGGACCAAAAACTCTGGTGGGTTCACATAGAAACACTGATCACCCTGGCCAAGGGATACCAGCTTACCGGGAATCGCCGGTGTCTGGCATGGTTTGAGAAAGTGCATGACTATACATGGTCTCATTTTCCCGATCCCGAATTCGGGGAGTGGTATGGCTACCTCAACCGCCGCGGTGAAGTGCTCCTTCCCCTGAAGGGCGGAAAATGGAAGGGTTTCTTTCATGTCCCGCGGGGTTTGTACCAGGTCTATACTACCTTGGAAAAGATGATTGAGACAAGGCCTGCATTTTCTTAATGTTCCAAATAAAAATTAATATGAATATCAAACAAAAAACGTGGTATCCCTGGCTGGTGGTTGCCTTGCTGTGGATGGTGGCGCTTCTCAACTACATGGACCGGCAGATGCTTTCGACCATGAAGGTAGCCATGATGGGTGATATTAGGGAATTGGAAACGGCTGAGAATTTTGGCCGGCTTATGGCGGTGTTTTTATGGATATACGGATTGATGAGCCCGATGGCCGGGTTAATTGCCGACAGGATCAACCGGAAATGGCTGATTGTGGGCAGTCTGGCCGTATGGTCCTTCGTGACGCTGACGATGGGGTTTTGCACCAGTTTCAGTCAGCTCTACGTTCTGCGTGCCATCATGGGAGTAAGCGAGGCGTTGTACATTCCTGCTGGATTGGCGCTGATAGCCGATTATCACCGGGGAAATACCCGGTCGCTAGCCGTAGGAATCCATATGACAGGGCTCTATGTGGGACAGGCCCTGGGGGGCTTCGGTGCAACAGTAGCCCACACCTGGTCGTGGCAGACCGCTTTTCACAGTTTCGGACTGATTGGGGTGGTTTACAGCGTGGTGTTGGTCTTTCTTCTCCATGAGAGCAGGGAAAGCCGGGCAAACACCCCTACTGTAAAGCGGGACTCTTCCTCCGGAGGATGGGCATCGGTCAGGAACAGTCTCGGAATGCTGTTGGGCACCATCAGCTTCTGGGTGATCCTCTTTTACTTTGCTGCACCCAGTTTTCCAGGATGGGCCATTAAAAACTGGTTGCCCACTCTTTTCTCCGAAAGTTTGTCCATCGATATGTCAAAGGCCGGACCACTGAGTACCATTACCATTGCCCTCTCCTCCTTTGCAGGCGTGATTTCGGGTGGAATTCTGGCTGACCGGTGGATAGCCCGTAATCTCAGGGGGCGCATTTACACCGGAGCTATCGGATTGTCGCTGACCATTCCGGCACTCTTTCTCCTCGGGTTCGGCCACACGCTGGTCACTATCATCGGGGGCGGAATCCTTTTCGGGCTCGGTTTTGGTATGTTCGACGCCAACAACATGCCCATCCTCTGTCAGTTCGTTTCTCCACGTCACAGGGCAGCAGGTTATGGATTGATGAATATGACAGGTGTTTTTGCAGGAGCTTTTATCACCAGTTGGCTGGGAAAGTCGACCGATGCAGGTAACCTGGGTCAGGATCTTGCTTTGCTTGCCATTCCCGTACTAATTGCCCTGATGCTTCAGTTGCTGTTGTTAAAGCCAGTCAGTGCCGATCGGCTTGAAGACTGAAGCAGTCAGCAGGATTAAAGGTTATTAGAAAAGAGATAAGCGGAAAAATCAATCGGGAAAGTATCCCCGGATGATGCCTCGCTTGCTGTCCTTGATGAAGAGGAGTATTTCATCCCGTTCGGGGGAAGCAGGCATTTCAGCTTCGATGACTTCCACAGCCTGGGAAGTGTTGAGTCCTTTCTGGTAAATATACCGGTAAATATCCTGAATTTCCCTGATTTTCTCGTTGTTGAAAGCCCTTCTGCGGAGCCCGATGGAGTTGATTCCTACATAGGAGAGCGGTTCGCGTCCGGCTTTGATGAAGGGGGGTACATCTTTACGTACCAGCGATCCTCCGGCGATCATTACATGAGAGCCCACATGGACAAACTGGTGTACTGCCACCATTCCGGCCAGGATAGCCCAGTCGTCAATTACTACTTCACCGGCTAATTGGGTGTTGTTTACCAGAATCACGTTATTTCCTACCACACAGTCGTGCGCCACATGGACATAAGCCATCAGCAGGCAATTACTGCCTACAATGGTTCTCCCCTTTGCCGATGTGCCACGGTGTACCGTGACGAACTCACGGATGGTGGTATTATCTCCTATCTCCACAGTGGAATATTCACCCCTGAATTTCAGATCTTGGGGTATTGCGCCAATGACAGCTCCGGGAAAAATTTTGCAATTTTTGCCAATCCGGGTACCGGGGAGGATGGTGACATTGGACCCGATCCGGGTTCCTTCGCCGATAACTACATCCTTGTCGATGGTTACAAAAGGTTCGATAACCACATTATCCGCTACATTGGATTCGAGATGAACATACGCTAATGGTTGTTTCATGATATCTATTAAAGAGTTGTTTTTAATTGTTTTGATTCTTTACAATCTGGGCCATAAATTCTCCCTCAGCAACTACTTTCCCGCCTACGTAACAGAGTCCCCGCATCATGGCGATTCCCCTTCTGATGGGAGAGATCAGTTTCAATTTGAAAATCAGGGTGTCTCCGGGGATCACTTTTTTGCGGAATTTCACATTGTCGATCCGGATAAAGTAGGTGGAATATTTCCCCTCAAGCTGGCTCAGGATCAGTAATCCCCCGGTTTGTGCCATGGCTTCCACCAAAAGTACCCCAGGCATGACCGGTTCTCCGGGGAAGTGGCCCTGAAAATAGGGCTCGCTGATGGTCACATTCTTTACACCCACAATCTGGTTTTCGGATACACCGATGATTTTGTCAACCAGCAGGAATGGGTACCGGTGAGGCAGATACTCCGCGATGCGAACGATATCCATCACTGATTCGTTGCGGGGATCGTAGGTTGGACCTTCGTTTTGTTGTTGATCAAATGATTTGATGAGGGCCTTGGCAAACATGGTGTTGGCTCCGTGTCCGGGTTTTGTGGCGATGATCCGGCCTTTGATATGCCGGCCAACCAAAGCCAGATCTCCGATTACATCCAAAAGCTTATGCCGGGCACATTCATTGTCGAAATAAAGATCCAAATTATTCAGGATTCCTTCTTTTTTGACGGCCACGTGTTCATGGTTAAACAGGTCGGCCAGTTTGTCGAGCTCTTCCTGAGAGATGTCTTCGTCGATAATAACGATCGCGTTGCTCAGGTCACCCCCTTTAATCAGGTTATTGTGTTTGAGAAGAAACTCCAGTTCATGCAGAAATACAAAAGTGCGGCAATTGGCGATTTCGGTCTTGAAATCAGCAATGGAATTCAGCGTGGCATACTGGTTTTTCAGTACCCTTGAGTTAAAGGAAATCAGGACGTTGAGGCTGTAGTCGTCGTCGGGAAGAGCGATCAGTTCTGAGCCTGTCCGTTCGTCGCGATAGACTATTTTTTCCTTGATTTCGAGGTATTGCCTTTCTGCAGACTGGGTAAGAATGCCGGCTTTTTCGATATACTCCACGAAAATTCGGGAACTGCCGTCGATAATCGGGGCTTCCTCGTTGTTCACCTCAATCATCACATTGTCAAGCCCCATTCCAATCAAGGCTGCCAAGGTATGTTCAATGGTACCTATCCGGGCGCCATCTTTTTCAAGTAAGGTTCCCCTCGAGGTGTCCACCACCAGGTTGGCATTGGCTTCGATAACCGGTTGACCGGGCAGATCGGTGCGTTTGAATTTAAATCCGTGGTTGACCGGCGCAGGAAGGAAGGTCATTGTGACATGGACCCCTGTGTGAAGACCTTTTCCGGTAATGGTAAAAGGTTTGACAAGGGTTTGTTGCATTTGTACCATATCTGGTCTATTCTGTTTTCTTGAAAATGGTTTCGTTGATTCTTTTGATCTCTTTTTGCAGGTCGATCACTTCCTGACGCAACTGAGGCAGGTTGCGCATGACAGCATACATGCGGACGGCAAGTTTATAAT
>CAZLDP010000109.1:0-7733 GCA_964558145.1 uncultured Prolixibacteraceae bacterium
TCTTTTGGATCATGGGAGCCCTCTTTCTGAAAAAGGTTATCTTGGTTCGGCAGTAGGAGTAACTCGAATCCGTAACAAAGAGTATCGCCATCATGCCTTGGGATGTTACGAAAGATGGTCAGTTTTTCCTGGCAGGCTTTGAGTTTGTAGCGGTAAAAGGGGTAATGGTGTCACCTAACTATCAGGGATGGAATCCCGCCGACTCCAATAAACCTTATATTTCGAGGTTTTCTGTTCATGTCGACATCAAGATATAGACCTGCTTGCTGCAGATAACCCGAACAATCCTTTGCTAAAACCGCATCCTTCAAGGCCGGTATGCCGGAAAAACTCATTTTTATTCTCAAATTTTCATTTCTGGTAAAGTTTTTGTGGCATTTATTTAGGATTTTTTCTATAAAAAATACCAGGGTTGACGATCGGGCTGCATAAGCTGACTACGGACTGAGTCCCGGAACATTTGAAAAATGTTGAATTATTATCTGGTGATCTTATCTTGCGATTGATTTTATTTTTATCTTTATCGCCTTGAATAAGGTGTGTTATTTACAATAAATACAAAAAAATAAACGTATGGAACTCAAAAAATCTGAAAAAGCCGATTTGGAAAACAAAAAGGATGTTTTCCTGCTTATCGGTCTTGTTGTTGCGTTGGGTGTTTCACTTCTTGCATTCGAGTGGACCACCAAGCCGACCGAACTCTCCTCGCTGGGTAAGCTGGATGCCATTGAAGTTGAAGAGGAAGTGATTCCAATCACCCGGCCGGAAGAGATTAAGGCTCCCCCCCCGCCGCCGCCGCCCACCGTGGTTGAAGTATTGAATATAGTGGACAACGCGGCTCAGGTTAATGACGACCTCAGCATTTTCGATTCCGAAGCGGATAAGGAAACCTTTGTAGATGTGGCTCCGATCGTAACAGCCAAGGAAGAGAAGGAAGAAGAAGCAGAAGCCCAGGTTTTCTTCATCGTGGAAGAGATGCCTGAGTTCCCGGGTGGAGAAGCCGCATTGCGCGCTTTTATCGCCAAATCGATCAATTACCCGGTTATAGCCCAGGAAAACGGGATTCAGGGTAAAGTGTATGTAACTTTTGTGGTGGATAGAGACGGGGGCATCTCCGACGCCAAGATCGCCAGGGGTGTCGACCCTTCTTTAGACAAGGAAGCCCTTCGCGTGGTGAACACCCTGCCCAAATGGAAACCCGGCAAACAGCGCGGAAAACCAGTGAGGGTCTCCTACACCGTGCCCATCAGCTTTGTTTTGCAGTAAAACGGAAAAACAATACTTTTGCACTCCTGATCCCAAAAGATCAGGAGTTTTTTTTAGATGGGAGAAATGATCGATACGACCCCGATCACTGAAAAAGCAGTGCTGGTGGGCTTAATTACCGAAGATCAGGATGAAAAGCAGGCCCGTGAATATCTCAGCGAACTGGCATTCCTGACCGACACCGCGGGAGCGGGGGTTCTGAAACATTTCTTGCAACAACTTGACAGGCCTCATCCGGTCACCTTTGTGGGACAAGGGAAATTGAAGGAGATTGCCGATTATATCAAAGTTACCGAGGCTGACACCGTCATTTTCGATGACGAACTCTCGCCCACTCAGCTCCGGAATATTGAGCGGGAATTGCAGTGCAAGATCCTCGATCGCACCAACCTCATTCTCGATATTTTTGCCCGGAGGGCCAAAACTGCCCATGCCAAAACACAGGTCGAACTCGCCCAGTACCAGTATTTATTACCCCGCCTGACCAGGATGTGGACCCACCTCGAGCGGCAGAGAGGAGGTATCGGGCTTCGCGGACCGGGTGAAACCCAAATTGAGACCGACAGGCGCATTATCCTTGATAAAATTTCGCGGCTCAAAGAACAACTCAAAAAAATAGACCTGCAGAAAGCCACACAACGCAAAAACAGGGGGAAAACCGTAAGGGTTGCCCTGGTCGGCTATACCAACGTGGGAAAATCAACCATCATGAACATGCTCAGCAAATCGGAGGTTTTTTCCGAAAACAAGCTTTTTGCCACCCTCGACACCACCGTCAGGAAGGTGGTCATCGGGAACCTCCCGTTCCTGTTGGCCGATACCGTGGGATTTATCAGGAAACTTCCCCACGACCTGGTCGAATCGTTCAAATCGACGCTTGATGAAGTTAGGGAAGCAGATGTGCTGGTGCATGTAGTCGACATTTCCCATCCGGGATTTGAAGAACAGATTGAAGTTGTCGACCAGACCCTCAAAGAGATAGGAGCCACCGATAAAACATGCATCTACCTGTTTAACAAAATCGATGCCTTCACGTTTGCGGAAAATGAGGAAGATGACCTCACCCCAACGACACGCGACAACATGAGTCTTGCCGACTGGCAGAAATCATGGATGGGTAAAAACAACTCCCCATCCCTTTTTATCTCAGCCAAATTCAGAACCCATATTGAAGAATTCAGGGCGCTGCTCTATGAAGAGGTGAAAAAGATCCATGTTCAGCGTTTCCCCTACAACGATTTTCTTTTCGATCTTCCGGATGAGGAGGAAATGTGACGCACGAAGTGCCTTAAGCCCCTTTTGATCCCTCTGGTGCTTAGGCCGGGGTCTTCCCCCCTGCCGATTCTGTCCCTTTTTACAATTCGCTCTAACCTGAATAGTGTAACCTGCCGACATTACCGGCTGGGATCTCCGCTACGCTTTGCTGTGAACCCTTGACGCTCATCTCTTCAAATCGCCCTCCCTGATCAGCCATTCAGCAATTTGAACGGCGTTCAGGGCTGCCCCCTTCCTGATCTGATCCCCCACGCACCAGAAGGTGATTCCGTTGGAATTGCTGACATCTTTCCGAAGACGGCCCACATAGACATCATCTTTCCCGGATACAAAAAGCGGCATCGGATATTTCTTTTCTGCAGGCTGATCAACCACCGTCAGCCCGGCAGCCTTTTCAAAAGCCTTTCTGACTTCTTCCACCGTAAGGGGTGATTCCGTTTCCACCCAGATAGCTTCAGAATGGGCCCGGGCTACCGGAATCCGCACACAGGTGGCGCTCACCTCCGCATCGGTATGCAAGATCTTTTTAGTCTCCCAGTTCATCTTCATCTCTTCCTTGGTATAGTCATTGTCAAGGAACACGTCGATATGGGGGATGATGTTCATGGCCAACTGATATGGAAATTTGACCACCGTGGGATCGTCCCCGTGGGCCACTTCCCTGATTTGTTGTTCCAGTTCGGCAACTCCCTGGGCGCCGGCCCCACTGGCTGCCTGATAAGTTGCCACATGGATCCGCCTGATTTTCGACAGGTCATCGATGGGCTTCAGCGCCACCACCATCTGGATGGTGGAACAGTTGGGATTGGCTATGATGTTGCGCGGGCGGTTTAAAGCGTCGGATGCATTCACCTCAGGAATCACAAGCGGAACATCGTCATCGTAGCGGAATGCACTTGAATTGTCAATCATCACCGTCCCGTAACGGGTAATGGTGGGTGCAAACTCCCTGGAAACAGAGGCGCCTGCCGAGGTAAGGGCAATATCGATATCCCTGAAATCATCATTATGCTGAAGTTCTTTCACCGCCAGCTTCCGGCCCCTGAAATCATACTCCCGGCCTGCGCTGCGGGCCGAACCAAACAATACCAGTTCGTCAAGCGGAAATTCCCTCTCTTCCAATACCTGCAGAAATTCCTGACCTACTGCACCGCTTACTCCTACAACTGCTACTTTCATTCGTTTTCTTGTTTTTTAAATGTAATTCAATGATCCGGGAACTGACACGCCTCAAACCGCCGTGCGGAAGGGCTGAGAATTTGTTGAAATTCAGATGAAAATTGCAAAATTTTCACTAAATTGAGTATCACTTACAAACCCTTCGGTACAAAAATACAATAATACACAATTGTGAAGAGCCATGGATCGCTTCGTATTCATTTTATTAACATTAGCGGCCGTGATGACGGGAAGGGAAGGGAAGCCACACCTGTCACCGGTCGGGGAAACGGCCCCGGATCACCAAAGGCCGTTTTTCTACAACGGATCCGCCCCCGGTATCGCCCTCAATGAAATCATGGCCGATCCCACTCCTGTAGTGGGATTACCCGATGCTGAATGGATTGAACTGATCAATGCCGGCCCAGATCCGGTTTCTCTAAAGGGATGGAGCCTCAGGGTAGGATCGTACCTCCGGAGCCTTCCCGATTCGATGATGCTTCCCGGTCAAATCCGGATTCTCTGCGATAACGACCATGCACCTGATCTGGGAAAATTGGGGGAAGTGATCATCCTCCAAAGTTTTCCGCCCCTCAGAAACAGCGGAAACCGCATCATCCTTACCGATCAGACCGGAACGGAAGCCGACGTGATCGATTATGCTGACACCTGGTACGGCGACAAGTCAAAAAGCAAGGGGGGATGGAGCCTTGAACGGATTGATCCCTCCAGAAAATGCGGACAGCGTGCCAACTGGAAAGCTTCCAACCATCCCATGGGAGGTACCCCGGGCAAAGTCAACACGCACCATGCCCCGAATCCCGATACGGTACATCCGGAAATCAGCTCTATCACCACAGTAACGCCCTCCCAGACCGAAATCGTTTTTTCCGAGGCAATGGATACGATTCCTTTGAAAAAAAGGGACAACTATTGGCTTTCAGAAAAAGGAAACCCCGATTCGGTCAGGTTAAAGGACGGGAATACCGTCACGCTGGACTGGGCTACCCCCTTACAGCCCAACGTCCCTTATGCTTTGCAATGTCTCAGCCTGACCGATGAATGCGGCAACGAACTGCTGAACCGGGAGGCAGAATTGGAATGGGTTGTTCCGAAACCCGGCGAGGTGGTTATCCATGAAATCCTATTCAATCCATGGCCGGGAGGCAACGATTTCATTGAGATTTTCAATGCCTCTTCCAGGAATATCGATGCAGCCAGACTGATGATCGCCGGGAGGGATAAGTCCGGAGAACTGAAAAATCTGGTTTCCCTGAAGCAGGCAGCTTTCACGCTCCGGAAAGAGAGCCTGATCGCCCTTACCACCGACACCATGGGAGTGATCCCCTTTTACCCGGACTTTTGCAGGGGGCATATCCGCGAAGTGGCTTCCCTGCCTCCCATGAACAACGACCAGGGATGCGTAGTGCTCCTGAACGATTCCCTGTTGGTGCTCGATGAAGTGAATTACGACGAAAATATGCATCATCCCCTCCTCTCCGGGGGCGAAGGAGTCTCATTAGAACGGATCAATCCGCGCCTCCCAGCCGGGGACCGCGGAAACTGGCACTCTGCTTCTTCACTTGCAGGTTATGCCACTCCGGGATGCCCCAACTCGCAGCACCCCACAGATCCGGACTTCCCGGCAACCGTCGTTTTTACACAAACGGCATTCTCGCCCGACAACGACGGATACAACGATGAATTGCTGATCAGTTACCAAGTCCCTGAACCGGGAGTGACCGGCTGCTGCCAGGTGTTTGACCTGAGGGGAAACGTCAGGATAAACCTCCTGAACAATGCTATACTGGGCCCCTCGGGAACCATCAGATGGAATGGCAAAGATGAAACAGGAAGCCTTCTTCCTCCCGGTCCCTATATTGTTCTTCTGGAACTTTTCACAATAAAAGGATGGTCATCCACCTTTAAAAAGGGAGTGGTACTGACCCGGAAAGGACAATAAAAAAGGCTGCCACAGCAGCCCTTCTCTTTTATTTCTTCAGGATCTTGTCCATCACCTTTTCTTTTGCGAGTTTCTTCAGGCAGAAGAACCAGTCCTTGCACTCTACACCTTCTTCCTTGCCTTCCATGCGGTCTTTGGCTGTTCCGCAACTTCCGGCAGTGGGAACAATCACATCGTCACCCGGACGCCAGTCGGCCGGTAGGGCAATGCCAAATTCATCGGCAGTCTTCAAGCCAATCAGCACACGCTTCAGTTCGTCGAAATTCCGCCCCAGACTCAACGGATAATAGATAATGGTACGGATCACTCCCTTCGGGTCGATGAAAAAGACCGCACGAACTGCCTTGGTGCTGCTTTCTCCCGGCATCATCATCCCGTATTTCTTGGCCACTTCCATGGTTATGTCCTCAATCAGGGGAAACTTCACTTCCACATCCTTCATTCCACGAAATTCGATCTTTTCCTTAATGGTCCGCAACCAGGCAATATGGCTGTACAAACCATCAACAGAAAGACCTACCAGTTGGCAGTTCAGCGCTTTGAACTCCTCTTCCATCGAGGCAAATGTCATAAATTCTGACGTACACACAGGGGTGAAGTCAGCCGGATGACTGAACAAAATAACCCACTTCCCTTCATAATCCGCGGGAAAATGTATATTCCCCTGCGTGGTGACCGCGGTGAACTCAGGAGCTTTGTCCCCGATACGCGGCATCGATACTAATTTTTCTTCCATAATGATGATTAAATTAATAATAAATAGTTATTTTTTAAAATTTCATGCGGTTCAGGTCGCTGATCCACTCTTCGATGTTATTTTCATGCTCGAGTTCCTCACAATCTTTCCAGATCGACCAATGTCGCTTCAATAGCTTTTTTTTCTACAGGTTAAAAAAAATCACGATAATTTTCGGGAAAAACCAGAGGGGTCAACAAGGAATCATTCGGCAAACTGACCGATTACCTGCACCCTTACATCTTCCACTTTGAATCCGGGAATACTCTTTTTACTGAAATAATCTTCAATCCACCTGTTCAACTCTTCATCAAAGTAGTCTTCAATCCGGTTCGAATCAGCGCTGTAGAGATGATGATGCCTTTCGGTGGTTGCATCATAGCGCATGGCATCCCCATCGTTTTTCACCTTGATGATCAACCCTTTCTCCACAAAAGTCTCCAAGGTATTGTAAACCGTTCCCACGGCAATATTGGGATGATTTTTCCTGATAAACTCAATGATCTGATCGGCCGTGGGATGATTCCTCATCGTAGTGATCGCCTCATATACTGCCACCCGCTGCGGGGTGATCTTTAATCCATGGCGAGGTAGAAATTCTCTAATATTCTTAATTTCCATATTACTAAAAAGGAATTATTATAATTTAAAAATCGTTACAAATATAATAAAAATAACGGAAAGGAATTGTTAAAGTTTTTAAAATTCCGGATATAAAACGCAGGAAATCTTTATATGGGCAAAACTTTCCTGGCCGGTTATTGTTATGTAACTGTTGAGATATTAATTTTTGTCTTTAATTTTACTTTTTAAAATATCAATTTACAATCTAAAAAAAACGGATATGTCATTTACTTTACCGGCATTACCCTATGCCAAAGAGGCGCTGGAGCCTTTTATCAGCGCGCCAACCCTGGAATTTCTCCATGGAAAGCACCACCAGGCTTACGTAAACAATGTGAACAGTTTGATCGTGGGGACGCCTTTCGAAAACGCCACCCTTGAGGAAATCATTTTATCGGCTGAAGGGGGGATCTTCAACAACGGAGCCCAGGTTTTTAACCACACCTTCTATTTTGAGCAGTTCTCGCCCGAAGGTTGCCGTGAACCGCAGGGTGCCCTGAAAGAAGCACTTGAAAGAGATTTTAACTCTGTGGAGGAGTTTTTCGTCCAATTCAACAAGGCTGCCTCCACCCTTTTCGGATCGGGATGGGCCTGGCTGGTACAGAATAAAGAGGGGAAACTGGAGATTGTCCAAACATCGAATGCCGGTTGTCCCCTGCGCGACGGAAAGAAGCCGCTGCTTACCTGCGATGTCTGGGAACACGCCTACTA
>CAZLDP010000110.1:0-7725 GCA_964558145.1 uncultured Prolixibacteraceae bacterium
GTCCGTAGTTGATTTCTAAAAACTTTCTCAGCTCCTGATGGGTCACCCCTTCGAAGAGCAGGCTTTTATCCCCGAAAGCCTCTTTCCAGAAAATCTCCTCCATAAGGGAGGCTGCTTCAAAAAGCAGGGGAAGCATCTGCCGCTCCCTAACGGTGAGCGAGGTCAAATCAGCGGTAAGCGTAAAAGGGGCATATTCTCCGGCCTTCTGCGCAATCATCTGCAAATTTTTTTCCGGCTCATTCATTCTTGTCTGAGTTTTAGGATTGCATGACACACAGGCCAATGCAACCAGGATGACCATCAGTTTCTTATTCATATTCTTTTTTTTCAAAGCTACGAATTGAAACAGGAATTGCCAATACCGGGAAGCAAAAAAGAGAAGCGCCGTCCCGGAAATTCGGAAGGGCGCTTCTGCAGTATATTTACAATGAATTACTTCACCTGGTTACAGGCGTCGATCAGTTTTTTGGCATTCGCGTTTTCCGGGTCCAGTTTGACGGCCAGGTTCAGCACCTCCAGCGCTTTTTTAAATTCTTCCTTGGCTTTGTCTACCTCGGCCTTATATGTATCCTCATCGGTTTTGAGCGTTCCTTCATTCACCTTTTTGTTGGCTGCATTGAGTACATCCACACCCGCTTTATAGAATGAGTTGCCATCCACGACATAGGCATTGGCAAGTGCACCGGCAATCTTCTTGTTGGCAGGAAACTTTTCAACGCCGACCATCAGGGTTTGTTTGTACCC
This sequence comes from uncultured Prolixibacteraceae bacterium, assembly GCA_964558145.1. Classification (GTDB taxonomy): domain Bacteria; phylum Bacteroidota; class Bacteroidia; order Bacteroidales; family Prolixibacteraceae; genus UBA1413. Next base: position 745 of record CAZLDP010000110.1, read on the forward strand.
TTCATCGTTGTCCATTTTTTTCATGGCCATGGCCTTGTTCAGAAGGGCATCTTCCGCTTTGAAACCGGCCTGGTAAGCCATATCGAAATATTTAATTGCCTTCTCGAACTGCTCAATCCTGAAAGCGGTAATGGCTGCGTTCATCAAGAGGGCGCCCGGTTTATCTTCCGACGCTTCAATCCCTTTTTCATAACTGGCTAATGCATTGGGATAATCTTTCAGCTTATTATACACAGTTCCCTTAAATTCGTGACACTTTGCCACATTGACCCCTGCCTCAATGGCCTTATCGAAATAAACCAGCGCTGCATCGTTCTTTTCGGCCTGCATAGCTGCAAAACCAATGTTGAAGTTGATGGCTTCGTCTACCTGTACATCACCCAGGTTGGCCATGGCTTTGTCATATAATTCGAACGCCTCGGCAAATTGGTTGGCCTTTAAAGCCTCGTTGGCTTTGTTGATCAATTCTGCGGCATCCTGGGCATATGCCGCAATACCGAGAAAAACAGCAACTGCAAGTAAAATACGCTTTTTCATTTTTAATTGTTTTAAATAAATATTTGTTTTGGTTTCAATCGTGAACCGAAATGGTGGACTGGTCAAAATTAAACATATTGAAACGAATTTCCCAAACTTTTTGTTTTCATTAGTTACAAATTGTGATGAAACAAAACAAATGCCAAAACTGGCTATATGCAGCCAAAAATCGAACAAAAAAAGGGATGAAATGACCGAAAGAAAGGCTTATGGATTATAAATATCAGGATTCCAGAAGCTTATTATCGACTGAATCATTTCTTTTGCAGCGGAAGCCTGCGTATGTCCGGGATCAATAGAGAGGCTCCTGCTGTAACAGTTCAGCGCATTCCCCCATTGTTCCCTTTTTTGTTCGAGCATTCCTTTCAGGTACCATCCTGAAGCCAGGTTTTCCAATTCCGGCAGGGATAAAACCTGATTTGCTTCCTGGAATCGGTTTTCATGCACCCATTTTTCCGCTTCCCCGAGCTGCCGGTGGGCCTTCCAAGCTCCCGGATAACTGTGCAACAAGAGGGAAGCCGCCTGGCAGGCCACCTGTCTGACCAGATCCCCCGCGTATGCCATGGCATGCTCTAACTCCATAGGGCCGTTACACAGGGAGAACACCCCGGCATAACTGCCTGTAGCTCCCTCATCGAACGACCCCACAACGGCTGATACGGGTTTTCCGGCCTTTGCTGCTCTCTGTGCAAGCGCCTCCGGCGCTTTCCTGCTGAGACTCTGCTTGTCGGCGCGTCCCTCACCGGTAAGGATCCAGTCGGCCCACATGATGTGATCGTCTATTTTCAGTAGGTCAAAAATAAAATCGGCCCCTGATTCGATCCGAGCGCCGGCAAGGGCAACCAATCCGGTAGCCAGTCCCCCGGCAGCTCCTGCTCCCGGCAGGTTCCTGACCGGGAGCCCTGAAATCGCTTCCAGCACAGAAACCCAGTTTTCCAATCCTGATTCGATCGCTGCCACCATGCGGGAGTCAGCCCCTTTCTGGGGTCCAAAGACAAAAGCGGCCCCATTTTCACCTAAGAGGGGATTGTCCACGTCGGTCATTACCACCATCTCGATATCTGCACGCCACCCGTCAGGCGGCACGATCTGCTTCACCCTTCCCAGGGCGGGCACTCCCCCCGCAAGGAGTTGATGATCGGCATCATAAAGCCGAAATCCAAGAGCTTCCAGCATACCCGATCCTCCGTCCATGGTGGCACTTCCTCCGGCACCCAGGAGAATCTTCGTACATCCCCGCTCCAGAGCTGCCCTGATGAGCTGTCCCGTACCATGCGTGGTGCACCTTTCCGGATTCCGCTCCTTGTCAGAAATCAGTTTAAATCCCGATGCGGAAGCCATCTCAATGATGGCAGTCCGGCCGGCTATTCCATATTCGGCCTGGATGGTCCGTCCCAGCGGATCGGCTACCCTCTCGGTATATAACCGGGCCCCCAACGCTTCAGCCAATACCCGGCCGGTAAAATCACCCCCGTCAGATACAGGAACTTCACGCAAATTGAAAACCGGAGAGACACTGCGGAATGCATCTGCCACAGCCTTGGCAAAATCCGGGGCATCAAGGCTTCCTTTCATGGAATTGGGTGCAATCAGTATATTCATCCAATAAATTCTTTATTATAGGTTTCTCGACAGTAACTTACAAACTGTACCGGGCAGAAATCGCGTTTCCAGCAGGGATACATTTACCCGGAACCGGGATCAGTTTTCCCCTCTCGACACCGAGATGATCCCTTTCAAGTTTTTCAGTTTGTGAATAAGAAAATCGAGATGCTCCACACTGTGAACCCAAATCTTGAGAACACCTCTGAATTCCCCCCGGTTCGACTCCACGTTGATTGAGCGCATCTGCACCCCAAAATCCTTTGCAATCACATGGGAAATTTCCGACACAATCCCCAGGGAATCTACTCCTGAAATGTAAAGATTGGTCAGAAACGATCCTCTTCCGGTGGTTTTCCGCCAGCGGGCTTTGACCAAACGATAAGGGAACCGCTCCATCATCTGCGGAGCATTGGGACATCCCATCCGGTGGATCTTGATCCCGTCGTGAATGGTCACAAAGCCAAATATCTCATCCCCCATAACCGGGTTGCAGCAAGGCGCCAGCTTATAATTGACATCGCTGATGTTGCTGTCGATGATCATAAAATCGTCGGCTCCTTCCTGGGAAAGTTCCTTCAACACATCGGAGGGTAAAACTTCCCCGGGTTGAGCATTTACCGGCAACTTTTCCTCCTCTTTCAGCAACGACTTGACATGAAGCGTATCGATCCGGCCTGTTGAAATTTGGTAATAGAGGTCACTGGCCAGCTTGAAATTGTAATGCTTCAGCAATTTCCGGATGACTTCATCGTTCAGTTCGATTTTCCAGTTCTTGAATTTGCGGACGAGCATCTCCCGTCCGTTGGCAGCCTCCCTTTTCCGTGCTTCGTTCAGAGAAGCCCTGATCCGGTTTTTAGCCTTCGAGGTAACCACAATCTCAAGCCAGTCGATCTTGGGATGCTGATTGTTGCTGGTCTCCACGGAAACCATATCTCCATTCCTGAGTTTATGCCGTAACGTAACCTTCCGGTTGTTGACCTTTCCCCCCACACATTTGTCACCCAGATCAGAGTGGATATCGTAGGCAAAATCGAGGATGGTGGAACCTGCAGGAAGCTTTTTCAGATCACCTTTGGGAGTAAAGACGTAAATTTCGTCGCTGTACACATTCTTCCGGAACTCATCGATAAAGTCTACCACATTGATCTCCGGGTTTTCCAGGATATCCCTGATTCCCGACAACCACTGGTCCAGATCTTTGTTTTCTCTGCCCCCTTTGTATTTCCAGTGGGCTGCCACTCCTTTTTCGGCCATTTCATCCATCCGCCGGGTACGGATCTGAACCTCGATCCACTTCTTGTAAGGCCCCATCACCGTGGCATGAAGCGATTCATAACCGTTTGACTTCGGAATGGTTATCCAGTCGCGCATCCGCTCAGGATTGGCCTGGTATTCATCGGTCACCACCGAATAAACCGTCCAGCAATCGGCCTTCTCGTTGGCAAGTTCCGAATCGAGTATCACCCTGATGGCAAACAGGTCGTGCACTTCGTCGAAAGCTACCTTCTGACGCTGCATTTTGTTGTAAATGGAATAGACCGACTTGGTTCTAGCCTTCATCTCAAAACGGAATCCGCGATTGCGCAGCTTTTCCTCAATAGGTTTCACAAATTCAGCCGTAAACTTCGACCTTTCGTTTTCGGTCTCCCTGAGGCGGTGAATTATTTCCTGATAAGCCTCCGGCTTCAGGTACTTGAGGCAAAGGTCCTGTAACTCGGCATTCAGCTTGTATAAACCGAGCCGATGCGCGAAAGGGGCATAGATGTGGTTGGTTTCATTGGCTATTCTTTTGATGGAGGGAGTGGGATACCGGTCAAAATTACGCATGATCTGTAGCCGGTCGGCTATCTTCACCAGGATGACTCTCACATCACCGGCCAGGGCAAGCATCAGCATCCTGAAATTTTCGGGATGGAGTTCCACCGTATCGGTCCCCAGTTCATTGATCTTGGTCATCCCCTCCAACATTACCGTCACCGTACTCCCAAACAGGCGGCTCAACTCCTCCGGTTCAGCCTTCTTTTCCAACCGGTGGTACATCACATTGTGCAGCAGTCCGGCCACTACCGAATCGGGGCCTAAACCAATCTCATCCAGGATAATGGAGGCAACCTCCAGTGAATGAATCAGGATCATCTCACCTGATTCAAAACAACGCTCTCCCAGATGTTCCCGGGCAAACTCAAAAGCACGGGTCACCTCCCCCGCTCCCTTCTCGTCAAATACCGTTCTGCATCTTCCGGCAAGCTGCCCAAACAGTCTGTCGGCCTCCAGAAGTGATTCCATCCCTGAAAATTAAAAAAGGCCACCCACTCCGGCAGCCTTTCTGATGACAATCATTAATCAAAACTATTCAACTGCTGCCGTTTCATCAACGAAAACCCGCTGGCGCATCTCCCTGTCTAACATTACCAGTCCATTCCCGTGTCCGTTGATCAACTTCAGCGTGTCCAGAATCTCAGTCACGCTGGCTTCTTCTTCCACCTGCTCATCAATGAACCACCTCAGAAAACTCTGCGTGGCATAATCCGAATCCGCAACAGCCAAATCCATGATCTTGTTGATGCTGGCAGTCACGTATTGCTCATGTTCCAACGCCTTCTCAAAAACCGATACCACGCTCTCAAAATCAGTGTCCACCTGGGCAATCGCCTTCAGGTAAACCTGACTTCCCCGGTCATGCACATACTTAAAGAATTTGTTGCCATGCGTCATCTCTTCCTGATACTGAATGTACATCCAGTTGGCAAATCCAGGAAAACCCTTGCCCTGAAACCATGCCGACATCGACAAGTAAAGAAATGCCGAATAATATTCTTTATTAATCTGATCGTTGATCGCCTTTAAAACTTTTTCCTTTAACATTCTTCGTAAATTTTAAATTATGCCTCAAAATTACGAAATCATTTTTTAAAATAAAAGAATTATTCCCTCTCTATTCAAGTTTATTTAGAATAATTACTATTTATTAACACTACTCTCTGGTCATCGCCTTACGTTAAAATTTTCAGGATATGACCGGGAGGGGAAGATTGTAAAATCACCGGGATGGCAGGCTTACATCACCCCAGGTTCGATAAGGTGAAAGGACGCCGCAAAATAGGAAATGACCGTAGCTTTCAATTCGTAACAGAAAGAAGCGCTTAATTCCATAAATCTTCCTATTTTTGGGTTATCAAATCCATTAAAAATTAACCCATGAATCGCAAATGGTTTTTAGCAGTGTTCTTCCCGGTACTCATGCTGATAGTTTTTCAAGGTTGTGATCTAATTGACGATGAAGGCGAGATCCCTAAAACCGAGGACCAGTATCTAATCAGTTACTCCGTTGTAGCCAGCTATCCGCTTGACCTGGCGGTGAAGCCGCTGTTTCAGAAGATAGAGGCTGAATTTCCTGATGCTTCAGGGATTACCCAGAAGGCAAAGCATGGAGTATGGGTATACCGTATCAATTACAGAACCCAATACAAAGACCAGGAGGTGGTTGCCTCTGGCTTGGTTTGTATCCCCATGTCGACCGGACCGTTTCCGCTTCTCAGTTTTCAGAATGGCACCAATACCCTTCATATTAATGCTCCCACTAAAAGTCCGACTGATTCGTTGTTTGTAATGATAGAAGCTATTGCAGCCACCGGTTTTATTGTTACCCTGCCCGACTACCTGGGTTTCGGAGCCTCCTCGACCATGTTCCACCCTTATATGCACAAAGCCTCCACTGTTAAGTCAGTGGTTGACATGTTCAGGGCTGTAAAAGAATTGATGGTTCATTTGAAAAACATCAGTCTATCAAAGGATACTTATCTGATGGGATATTCGCAGGGTGGATGGTCAACCCTGGCCTTGAAATATGAACTGGAAAACAACCTTTCCCAGGAATTCACGCTGAAAGCCGCTTCCTGCGGAGCAGGCCCGTATGATCTGACCCATGTCAGCAACGTCATTTTCAGCCGGCCGGTATATGATATGCCTTATTTCCTTGCCTATATCATGAATTCATGGATATTGTCGTCTGAAATTAACCTGACCTACACCGACATTTTCAGCGCCCCCTATTCGGGACAGGGTTACATTCAGGAATTATTCAACGGCACACATGACTCCGGATATATCAACGGGAAACTAAACAAGACGCTCAATCAGCTTTTCAAGAATAATTTCTTAGACAGCCTGGCGACGGCTCCGCGTTACAAAACAATCAGGGATGCGCTCTCAAACAACAGCATCAAAGCCTGGAAAACGACCTCCCCCTTGTTGCTGGTCCATGGCATGAACGACACTTATGTCACGCCCACTGTGATGACTAAAATTCAGCAGGATTTTGTTTCAGCAGGGGTAGCGCCGGGGGTCATTGAAGCCCTTCCGGTTCCGGGACTTGGACACCACGAGGCGGTTGTGCCTTGGGGAGTCAAATCGTTACACTGGATCCTGAAGAAAGCAGGGATTTAACTACTCCTTTCTTTTTTCTCCCGTACCCACGATCCGTCGGATCCGGTAAGGTGTCTTTTTCTGTGCCTCAAAATAGGTGCGCATCTGAAATTCAGCAATAATCCCGGTCGTCAGGAACTGAATGCCGGCTACAAGCAGCAGAATTCCAAGCAGCAACAGGGGTTTTCCCCAGATATCATTTCCTGCTATTTTAAGCGCCAGCAGGTATAGATTGATCACAATCCCGACAGCCAGTGTAAAAAAACCGATCTGTCCGAAAAAATGCATGGGCCGCTGCATGTATTTCTTGAAGAACCACATCAGCGTCAGGTCGCTTAAAACCCTGGTAGTGCGGCTCAGATTGTATTTCGACCTGCCGAACTGACGGGGACGGTGGTTTACATCCACCTGGGT
>CAZLDP010000111.1:0-7694 GCA_964558145.1 uncultured Prolixibacteraceae bacterium
GTGTTGAAAAGAAGATCAAAGTCAAGAAATATGTGGCATGCGTTCATTGCAAGGGTACGGGAGCCGCAGACGGCTCCTCCTTCAACACATGCAGTACCTGTCATGGAAGTGGTCATGTAACCCGCATCGCCAACACCCTGCTGGGGCAGATGCAAACCACTTCGACCTGTCCCTCCTGCCAGGGTGAAGGCCAGTCGATAACCACTAAGTGCGTTCACTGCAACGGAGAAGGAGTAGTGAGGGAAGAAGATGTGATCTCCATCCGGATTCCTGCCGGTGTTGGCGAAGGAATGCAGCTTAACGTTTCGGGCAAAGGAAATACGGGCCGGAGAGGCGGAGTAAATGGAGACCTGCTGATTGTAATCCAGGAAGAGAAACACCCTGAACTGATCAGGGAGAACAACAATTTGATATACAATTTATTCCTCTCGTTCCCCCAGATCACCCTGGGAACCACTGTAGAGATACCTACTGTGGAGGGAAAGGTAAAGGTAAAAATCGATTCCGGTACGCAGCCTGAAAAGGTTCTCCGTCTGCGGGGCAAGGGGCTTCCCGATGTAAACGGATATGGCAGGGGGGATCTCCTGGTGAAGGTTCATGTATGGATCCCGCAGAAATTGTCATCCGAAGAAAGAAAAACTCTTGAAAGACTCTTAGATTCCCCCGGGTTTCAGGGTGGACCCTCGGAATCGGAAAAAAGTTTCTTCGAGAAAATGCGCGATATTTTTGAGTAAGCCTATTTCATTTTAATCACTTCACTTCCGGCCAGAAGGAAAGCTCCTGTGCCGTAAACTTCCCAGCTTTCGGAAGAGAAATTTTTCCTGGGGTCGGCGCCGATGGGTTGTACCCAGCCTACCCTGCCGTCAGGTTGAATCAACGAATTCAAACCGGCCCAGGCCTTTTTCACTACCGGCAGATAGGTTGCCCTGTCTAACAATCCATTATTCACCCCCCAAGCCAGGGCGTAACAGAAAAACCCGGATCCGCTGGCTTCTCCCCCTGGGTAAGCGTCCGGATCCAGCAGACTTGCCCTCCACAAACCGTCGGATTGCTGGAGGAGCGCAATCTTTTCCGCCATCTCCCTGAAATTGGTTTCATAAAAACCTCTCATGGGATAATCAGCGGGCAACTCCTTCAACAACCTCACAAGACCTCCCATGACCCATCCGTTGCCGCGCGACCAGAAGATTTTTTTACCGTTCGACTCCTTTCGTATCTTAATGTCCGGTTCATCCCACACGTAATTCAGGTCACGGGCATAGAGATGCTCGTCGGGATCGTACAACAGGTCGTAAGTTTCTTTGAAGAGCTTATCATTTAATTCTAAGTACGACGGATCATTCAGCGTGATCCCCAGCTTAACAAACGCGGGAGGTGCCATGAAGAGGGCGTCGCACCACCACCAGGTCACCCGCTGGATCCCTTTTACCGGAAAGGGCGTTTTCCGGAACCGGTCAAGGGTTTGCACAAAGGGCTCAATCATTGCACGATCCTTTTCGATACGGTATAAATCCACGTAGGTCTGACAAATGGCATGATCATCGGCATGATGAAGCCGGGGCCCTGGCTTCCATTCGTTATCCTCACCCATCTCCAGCATCACTTTATACAGTTTTCCTGAACCTGTGGTTTCCCAGGCCGCAAAGATGCCCGCATAAAAAGCTCCATTGGTCCAGTCGGTAAGGGAATGTTTCGGGTTTTTCAACTGCCATTCGGCCGCTTCCTTCATCACTCTCCGGATATACGTCTCTTTGAAGATTTTTTTGTTCTGTTGCGCCGACAACGACGAAATAAACATAAGTATGCCAAGTAAGGCCCCTAATCGTTTCATATTTTGTTTTTTCCAAAAATAACGAACAGAATGAAAAAAGCAAAACAAAAGGAGACAGAAACGCTCCGACATAGGCGATATGGGCTCAACCCGGGAATAATCAAAGCAGTACCTCAAGCGCATCTGACCAGCCTATACTGGCATGAAAGGGGGGTCTTGCTCGGTTAGCTACAACGGGCGGGCCACCATGATCCCGGTAGCCAGTTTACTTCCCTTCAGGTATTCAACAAGTGTTTCTTTCGATACCACCACCTTGTTTTCCTTTTGACTGGCATGAATGAACCTGATTTTCCCGTTGATGCGCCAAGCTATGACCACATGCGATACATCTAGACCTTCAATGGCTGTGGTAATACCGAGAATATCCCCGTCATGCAATTTGCTTTCAAATTCCGGCAGTTTATTCCGGGGTATGTACCAACATTTCCGGTTTGAAATAGCATATTCCTGCAAAACGATTTGCGAGATCAATTCGGGGTGAGTTTTCAAAGCAGGGTACGACTGGTAGTGTGTACTCATGAAGTTTACCTGGTTGGGTACCACAATGTGGGCAATCTCCTGAGAAACATTTTTCACAATTCCCTTTTGTTCATTGTCATGGATCCAGTCGCTGAAGTAATGCAGACGCGATGGATATCCGTTCCGGATGCCCCCCCTGTACCTGATCTTTTCAAGTTCCGACGTAAACCGTTCAAAGCCGGGATTTTTCGACCGCAAGGTTCTGGTCAGCGCCAGGCTGGTTTCGGCAAAAGTCGTGCAATCCATTTCACGAAGATTCACAACCAGTTTTTCGGTATCGGAAACTTCCAGGGTTTGGGCAACATATGGGGTTTCAAGGAAGAAACGAGCCACCCTGACCATCATGTTACCAGGATCCGTTTTGGCTGGTTCACCAAAACGGGCCAGCGCATCTTCCACAATTTCACGATCACGGGGCAGGAATATCAAATCATTTTCCTGTATAGAAGCAGAAGGCTTGTTCCCCTGGCAGGAAAAAAGGATCGCTGTAAGGGTTAGGATAAAGGTGTGCAATCTCATAGTGAAAAGGTTCTGCCTGTAAAAATAATCAGAAAGTTAATAAAAAACAGGCAGTAGTCAAAAAATGAGGAGAAGGCACTTTACCGGATCGTTGCCAGGGCAAAAGGTTACATTGCGAAACGATCAGAGCCGGAGTCCTTCCAGAAGACGGATATAGATATCCACACCCGCAGCCAGTTCACTCATCAGGATATATTCACCCGCGGTATGGGAACGGGATGAATCACCGGGTCCTATTTTTACGGAAGGAAAAGGGATTACGGCCTGGTCGGAAGTGGTAGGTGAACCGTAGAAAGGGAGATTCAATTCCCGGGCTCGTTGTGCAAAAGGATGATCAAGGGAAATACCCGATGAATTGAGTCTGAATGAGCGGGGAGTCACCTGGGCTCCGACCAGCGCGGCAAGGGTTTGGTATACTTCTTTGTTGGAATAATGTTCATTGGTACGCACATCCACTACAAAACGGCACACGTCGGGAATTACGTTGTGCTGGGTTCCCGCTTCGATCTGGGTAACCGTGATTTTCACCGGCCCTAACAAATCTGAAACCTTGTCGAACCTGTAACGGCGCAACAATTCAATGTCGGCAATCGCCTTGTAGAGGGCATTTTCACCTTCCTCACGGGCTGCGTGGCCGGCTTTTCCCACAGCCAGGCAGTCGAGTACCAGCAACCCCCTTTCAGCAATCGAAAGCGACATTCCTGTAGGCTCTCCCACAATAACAAAGGTAGGCCGGGGTATCTCATCCAGGATGATTCTCACCCCATTGGGTCCCGAGTTCTCCTCTTCGGCCGTAGCGGTGAACACCAGATTAAACGGAAGATCGTCCCTCCTGTAAAAATGGAAGAAAGTCATCAGCAGGCAAACCAGGGAAGCTCCGGCATCGTTGCTGCCCAAGCCTGTGATCCGGTCTCCTTCCTCCAGGGGCTGAAAGGGATCACTTTTCCATCCGGGAACAGGCCTAACAGTATCGATATGAGAATTGAGCATGATCACAGGCTTCTCCTGATCGAAACAAAGATTGACAGCCCATGTGTTATTTTTACTGGTCTGAAATTCGACTCCGTGGTATGACAAAAAGTCACGCAGGAGTAACGCAGCCTTCTGTTCCTCTCCGCTGGGGGAAGGTGTGCTGATCAGTTTTTTCAGCAATCCGGCAATTTCTGATATTTCCATAAAATCAACCAAAAAAGAAGGTGCCGATATATCCTGTTTCGGTCACCTGCAAATTCCACGAATTCTTTCATCTGAAGAGATCATTCCCAAGTCACTTCCGGTTTCCAGTCATCCTGCACCCTTCTCTTATCCGACAACCAGGAGGTGATACCCAAAATTACCACGAAGCCGATCGCCACGTAGACACCCGCGGGAACCGGAACAGGTTCCCCCTGTGCGTAGGAATGAAGACCCGAAAGATAGTAGTTGACCCCGAAGAAGGTCATCAGTACAGAAGCCAGACCGATGAGGGAGGCCAAGCTGAGGGCATAAATCCCCCTGAAACCGGGAATTTTATGCATATGGACGATAAAGGCATACACCAGGATGGTCACCATCGCCCAGGTTTCCTTAGGATCCCAACCCCAATAGCGGCCCCACGACTCATTGGCCCATACTCCTCCAAGGAAAGAGCCGATAGTCAGCATGAAAAGACCCACTGTCATAGCCATTTCAATGATCAGTCCAAGTTCCCGGAGGGTAAACCCGATCCGGGGATTGCTTTTTACCGAGTCAATGATAATCAGTACCAGGTTGACTATTCCCAACAGGGCGGCCATAGCAAAAAAACCATAACTGGCAGTAATCACCGCCACGTGGATGACCAGCCAGTATGATTTCAACACGGGGACCAGGTTGGTCAGTTCGGGACTCATCCAACTCATGCCGGCCACCAGAAGAGAGATCGCAGCCAGGATGGTGGTCACTGCGAGTGTCATGGGTGACCGGCGTGCAAAGAGGAGCCCTGCCAGACAAGTGGCCCAACTGATGTACAACAAGGTTTCATATCCGTTGCTCCAGGGAGCATGACCCGAAATATACCAACGTATTCCAAGTCCGGCTGTATGGACCAGCAGCAACAGACCGACTATCCAGAAACCCCGTTTTTCCCATTTCCCGGACCAGGTCAGGGAGCGCAAAAGCCCTGTAAACTGCAGAATCAGCAACACCAATCCGGCAAAAAGATAAACCTTTGCGAGCCAACTGAACAGATTAAAGTTGATATAGAAAATTTCCAGCCTGGTCTTGATGGGGGGAGGATAAACCGCTGCCTCATGCTGAAGCTGGTTATCCTTGAGTTGTTTCAGAATGGCAGAAGCTTTTTCGTAATTGCCGCTGACCTTTGCCTCTCCGAGGGCTGCAAAATAATTGACGAGGATTTCCGAGGAAAATCCAGCCACTTCGGGATGGTCCGATTTGGCAGCGTCGGCAGGTGAAAGCCATTTGTTGGTTTCATCACCGGGAATGGGGAAAATAGTCAGAAAACCACCCGTCATCAATTTATACAGGATATTTACCCGTTCATCCACGTTGATGACCTCCTTGTCGAACTTGCTTCGTTCGGAAGGTCTTTTCCCGTAAGCATGCTCCACTTCCTCTCTCAGTTTGTATTCACCCTGGCTGTCATTGAGCACACTGTTGAACGAGACATAATTCCCGGTAGCGTCTAGTATCCTCCTCAGCTCGGCATCCCCTACCCTGATCAGCGGTTTGTTCCGCCAGGTTTCCGGATCGAGCATCATCTCCAGCATCAATTGAACGGGGGTAAGCCCGTCAAAACTCCCTTTTTTGGCTACCTTGCGGAGAACCTCCGATGCCAGGGTATTCACCGGTTCGATACGGCCTTCGTTGCTCTGGACCAGCAGGGTTCCGAATTCGCGGGCATGGGCAGGATCAGGTGCGTTTCGGGGCTGTTGCGCAACAGCCTTCCCTCCGGGAAGCAGCAAGGCACCCAGAAGCAAAACGGGAAAAATTCTGTGCCTCTCCCGTCCCATGCGGGCAGAAGCTTTGGTTAGCACCGAGAAACGGGATTTCTTGCTGAAGAGGGTCCAAATCATTCCCAACGTCATCAGAAAATAACCGATATACGTCACCAGGGTTCCTGTCCAGTCGTAATTTACTGAAAGTACAGTACCCTTTTCATCCTCGTCGAAGGAGGACTGAAAAAAACGGTAACCCTTGTATTTCAATATATTGTTCATGAAGATCCGGAAAGGTCTTTCCACATGATTCACTCGGTCGATAAGGGTTACCTCGCTTGCAAAAGAGGAGGGGCTGTTGGAACCCGGATATCTTTCAATCTGGAAATCGTTCAGATGCAGGGTGAACGGCAATTCGTGGATCACACTCCCATAGGAAGCTCCGATGGTGAGATCCCCGAAGGTGACGGTTCCCTCCTTTCCCTGCAATCCTTTGCTACCGAAAACAATGAGATCATGTGTTTCCTCACCGACAGTTACGGCCAGATGCAGGGCATCTTCCTTCATCGTGCCCTCCTGCGAGGGGTCATAAACCAATCCAAACCTACCCCTTTCAACATATTTTTTCAAAACGAAACCTGTGGCTCCAGACTGGTAAATTACCTTTTCAGAAAGAGGATGAAGCGTGTCGGGGGACAGACCCGTCAACTCTTGTTGTTCCATCCCAGTCAAAAACAGGGAATCGGGCGCCGATACCCATAAACGCCCCTCATGGGCTACAAGCCGGAATGATCCGGAATCCGCATCAGCGGAAAAAATAAAACGCCGCTCACCAACCATCACCGATTCCCCCTGCCTGAGGATAAAGTCAACCCTGTGGCCTTTCCTGTCAACTGCGATCAGTGCAGCCATTGGCTCCCCCGAGGGATCATCCACCACTGTCCGCACGGCTGAAGGAACAAATTTCAGGTTTTCCACAACGATCTCCCGGTTGCCCAAAGTGAAACTTTCCCTGAAATGGTTTTTGGCATAGGGAGAGAAAAGTACCTCATGGGTCATCGTCATTGAGTCGGCCTGATCCTCCGCAATTAGGGTAATATAAGTGGCTTCAGTCACCATACTGCTGTTCCCTGCCCCTTCCCTGATGTGGAGGGACCCTTCGAAACCGGTGAAACGGGTGATGGCGGCACCTGCAAGGATTACCAGAAAAGCGGCATGGAACAAAACAACCATGGCCTTTCGCCGGGTCAGCAGGCGATAATAAAAGATGCTCCCGATCAGATTAATCGCCAGAAGCAGCAAAAGGATCTCAAACCACAGGGCATTGTAGACGAGCACCCTGGCGGTAACTGTACCGTAATTGTTTTCAATCAACGTGGCGTAGGCAATGCTAAAGGCAAAAACCACCAATAAAACGCCAGTGGTGGTCATCGAAAACAAAAAAGAGGTTATTTTTCTCATGGGGTAATAAATGGTCTTCAAACGAATTACAGATCCACCAATTTAAGAATTATTTTCATATAAGAAATCCTGCAGGAACGGGATGCACTAGCCCCTCTTCCACCGCTTCAATTTTGATTTTCTTCCTGTTTTAAAGGATCAAACGCATCGCCAAAAACACGCCGGCAGGTATTCCACTGACTTTCCTCGTACCTGTAACATCTCATTTGTGTTAAATTCGGTCCAAACATATAAAAAAGTGAACAGGAAATAAAGATCAAACCCAATAATGTATATTTTTGCATCAAAATGATGCATATTTATTCATGAAGCAAAAAAAGGCGCTGCGGCATGAGGTTATTCGCCAGTTGATCAGTTCAGGGAGGATCGGGAGCCAGGAAGAACTGCTTTCCCTGCTTAGGGAGAAAGGGATCATCCTGACACAGGCCACCCTTTCGCGTGATCTTCAC
>CAZLDP010000112.1:0-7690 GCA_964558145.1 uncultured Prolixibacteraceae bacterium
ATATGAAAAAGTAGACACCCCCATGGGACCGGTATTGTGTTATGTGCTGTCACCCAAAATGGACAAGGGAAAAGTTTTGAAAAGATCGGATGGACTCCGGTTTTACATTTCGAAGGAAACGAAAATTCCCATCCAGCTTGACTTTGAAACCAAAGTAGGTACCTTGAGGGCTGTTTTGGAGAGTTATAAAATTAACGGTAAAGAGCAATTGAAGAATTAAGCCGGTTCCCCGCCGGGTGAAGTCTCCTTGCGGATCCCCGCCCTTTAAAAAGGTTGTTTTCTCTACACAATAGAGCCGGCTTGCTTAATATTGGCAGATTTGTCTATTTTTGCAACAAAAAAAGTATATGGCTACGACAGCAGATTTCAGAAACGGCCTTTGTCTTGAATGGAACGACCAATTATGGACGATTGTCCAGTTTCTGCATGTAAAACCGGGGAAAGGACCAGCCTTTGTAAGAACGAAACTGAAAAATCTCAAAACGGGGAGAGTGATCGAAAATACCTTCACTTCAGGGGTAAAAATCGACGTAGTCCGGATCGAGAGAAGGCCCTACCAGTTTTTGTACAGGGATGACATGGGGTGCAATTTCATGCACATGGAGACGTTTGAGCAGATATCGCTCAATCCCGATCTGATAGAAAACAACGACCTGATGAAGGAAGGTCAGGTAATTGAGGTTCAGTTTCATGCTGACACCGAAACTCCCCTGACCGCTGAATTGCCTCCTTTTGTGGATCTGGCCGTCACTTACACGGTTCCAGGGGAAAAGGGAAACACAGCCAGTACCACTGCGTTAAAACCTGCCACTGTGGAAACCGGGGCGGAAATCATGGTTCCCCTGTTTATCAATGAGGGGGAATTGATCAGGGTGGATACCCGCGACCGCTGTTACAGCGAGAGAGTTAAAAGCTGATTCCGTTTCCCTGTTCACATTCCCTGGAGTAGAAGTCGAGGGCAACGATCATGGCGGTAAAACCCCAGAAGGGGACTGATGCCTTGTCGGTATCCAGGAAATTGTTCATCAATCCGTGCGCATAATAGGTGATCAATCCGATGATTGCCCCCGACAGATAACCTTTGAGCCTTGGTTCCCGCAGCCGCCTGTAGGTCATGAAAGCGGTGTACATCACGGTGATTATCAGCATCAGCACAGTAACCATCCCTGCAAATCCGCTTTCGGCTAAAGGTCCGAGATATTCGCTGTGGGCGTTTCCGCGGTCGCCTGCATTGGTGCTGATGATGGTTCTGTCCTTGTTGAGCTGGTAAGGGGCATATTTGAACATGTACGTACCAGGCCCGTATCCAAATACCGGACGCTCACGAAACATTCTGATCGCACAACTCCACCGGTTGATCCTTTCCAAGTTCGAGGCGTCGGAAGTGATGTTCGACATTGAGGAGAAATGCTCCACCAGGTCCGCCGAGGACTCTTTGTCGTTCCTCTCAAGGTACATCACAATCTGTTTCTGGAAGACCAGCACCAGTGCCAGAACCGATATCATGGTCAACGCTATGGTTTTAAACCTGATTTTGGTCCTGATCAGGATCCATACCCCCAGGGCAGCAACCAGACTTAGCCAGGCTGCCCGCGTATAGGAAAGGATCAGCGCCACTGCCAAAATGACAAGGAGCAGGCGCGCCATCCATTTGTGAACCGGCCGGGAAAACGAATTAAAGGAGAGGACCATCACAAAGGGAATGAACATAGCCAGTACGGCACCATAGGAGGTATGGTCCTTGTAAAAGGGATTCATCACAAAATGGGCGGCCTGTTTGTCAGAAAGGCCATATCCCATGTGTCGTGAAATGGTATACCCGATCACTACCAAAAGGGGAAGTGTATAAAGCCATACAAACCTGCTGTAATTGCTCTTATTTTCGAAGATATAGATTCCCATCAGATAAATGCCGCACACGAACCAGATTTTCACCATCAGGAACTTGAATGAAACCAGCAGCATAGAACTGGTGACGGAGGTGATCAGGATCCACAGCAGGTAGATCCATATCATCAGGGATACCGGGTGGGTCATGATCTTTTTATCAATCCGGGCCCCGGAGGCCAGGCGGAAAAGAAACAACAGCAGCAAGCCGAAGAGGAGCGGTTCGGTCGGTAGATACATGTCGAAAGAGAGTCCGGGAAGGAGCTTAGTGAGGGGCAACGACAGGGGTGTGAGGAGCACAACAAGCATAAAGATCCGACGGGGAGTGTAAATTGCCATAAGGATTATGGCCAGTACAACAGGCAATATGCCGGCCACCAGGGTCTCCTTTTTTACAACCAGCCAACTGTTCAGCAAAAGAAACGCAACAGAAAGGGTGTAAAAGACGGCAAGTCGGATGGTGAGGCTCCTGGGCACGGAAGTTAATTCTTTTTTCTACGGTCAAGCAAGGTTATGATGAGAAGCGCCAGAAACAGGGTGGAGAATGTGGCCACGGCGACGATCACCCACCTGACGGGATAGGCTTTTTTGTCGGAAGGGACCGGACTTTCCACTACAAAGCAATAGCTGATTTCCTTTTTCGCTTCTGAAAGGTGAACCTCATAATTTTTCTTCAGAGAATCAAGGGTTCCCATGGTCTGTTCCAGCAGGGTCTGGGTAATGAAATTGTCAGTGCCTTTTTCGGCCAGGTTATCATACAACTGCCTGATTTCCCGTTCTCCCTGGTTGCTGATCCCTCCCTCCGTCAAGGCATTCATGTATCCGCGGGTGACTTCCCTAGCCTGGTGGGTGAAATCAAGCAGGTGAAAATTCCTGCGTTGTGTGCGAAGTACCTCTACCAGGGAATCTCTTTCAGCAATCCGGCGTTTCATGTTGTCGCTGAGGATTTTAACCATCTCCCAGTTTTTTAAGGCATGCATTTCCCTCACTTTCAAATTGTAAAAATGGATGATGGAGTCACACATCAGTGCAGCCCGGGCAGGCTCCTTGTCGAGTACGCTGATTTCAACCGTTTCAAATTCGGTTTTATTCACCGACACAAAGCGGTTATATTCACCTAACATGTAAGTAAGGTAATGGGGATTATCCTTCCGTATATTATAGACTTCGTCGAGCCGGAATGCATCGAACATTTTAAACTTGATGTCGTTCGAATTGATAATCTCCAGCATCTGTTCACTTTCCGATTCATTGCTGGTTACGGCAATGTTTACCGGATAAATCCGGGCGGTAGATTTAAATCTGGGCGTAATAAAATACGGGGAGGAGAACAGGGCCGACAACAGCACGGCGATGACTCCCACCACCACAAAGTGGATGAAATACTTGTGTACGATCCGATAAATTTCCTGGAAATTGAAAAAATCATTCATAAATGGTATGTCAAGGCTTGTTTTGAAAACGAACGGCAACTTGATGAGTTTAGTATAACATACAGAGGAAATTCAGTATATTAACCTGCAATAAGGAGAAAGTAGTTTTTTTTGCCCTTCTGGGCGAGAAGGTATTTTCCGCCAATCAGCATGGAAGTGTTGATCACCATGTCGGCATTGGCGATTTTTTCCTTGTTGAGCAGGAGTCCGTTGGCTTGAATGGTACGCCGCACTTCCCCCTTTGAAGGAAAGACGGCGGTTTTTTCGGTCAGCAATTCCACAAGGTTGATCCCTTTTTCCAGTTCTGTGAGCGAAACAGGGTACTGGGGGACTCCCTCGAAAACAGCCAGGAAGGTTGTTTCGGACATCCGGTGCAGTTGATCCGCAGTTCCCTGTCCAAAGAGTATGAGCGACGCTTCAACCGCCATTTCATATTCTTCGCGGCTGTGTACCATCACGGTCAACTCTTCGGCAAGCTTTTTCTGCACGATCCTCAAATGGGGATTTTCGAGGTGGGCAGACACGATCCCGTCAATTTCGTTGCGGGAGAGAAGGGTGAATATTTTGATGTATTTTGCCGCATCTTCGTCGGAAGTATTGAGCCAGAACTGATAAAATGCGTAGGGTGAAGTTTTTTCCGGATCGAGCCATACGTTCCCTGATTCGGTTTTTCCAAATTTGCTACCGTCGGCTTTGGTGATCAGCGGACAGGTCAGGGCAAATGCTTCTCCTCCGGTTTTCCGGCGGATCAGCTCAGTTCCTGTGGTAATATTCCCCCATTGGTCGGATCCTCCCATCTGCAGCTTGCAATTGTTGTGCTGATAAAGGTGGAGGAAGTCGTATCCCTGCACCAGTTGATAGGTGAATTCGGTAAACGACATGCCGGTATTATTCTCTGCAGAGAGCCGTTTCTTTACCGAATCTTTGGAAATCATGTAGTTGACGGTGATGTGTTTCCCGATATCCCTGATGAAATCAAGAAACATAAAATCCTTCATCCAGTCATAATTGTTCACCATTTCGGCCGCGTTGGCTGCACCCGATTTGAAGTCGAGGAACCGTGCCAACTGTTTTTTGATGCACTCCTGGTTATGTCGCAGCGTGGCTTCATCGAGTAGGTTCCGTTCCTGCGATTTCATGCTGGGATCCCCGATCATTCCAGTGGCGCCACCTACCAGGGCAATAGGCTTATGCCCGCACCGCTGGAAATGTTTCAGCATCATCACCCCCACCAGATGTCCGATATGCAGGGAGTCGGCTGTCGGATCGATCCCTAAATAGGCCGTAGTCATTTCACGATCCAGCAATTCTTCCGTACCAGGCATCACATCATGGATCATACCCCTCCAGGTGAGTTCCTCAACAAAATTCATGGTTGTAAAATTTGGCGCAAAGATAAAAATAGAATCAATGAATGCCAATCGGGCTTTGAAATATAGCGATTGAATTCCGGGGAGCTACAATCTGAAGGGGTGAAGTTTGATTGACAGATAACATCAAATCTGCACTTGCGGGGTGTTATTCCGTCGACCGCTCTCCCCAAATGTCTAAGAAGGGAAAGACATCCGGGGCAAAATTCCGGACAGGGTTGTACAACCGGGAGTCCGCTTTTACTGAAGCTGAAATGATGTGAACATCTTCGTCGATCTTGTGAAAAACGACCAGCAACATGCTCAGAATCAACATTCCCTTGATGATGCCGAAAGCAAACCCAGCCAACCTGTTCAGGAAACCCAGCGAAACCGAATGGATCAGTTTGCCGATCAGGGAACCGGTCAGATGAACCAGAATAACCACGGCAACGAAGGTCAGCAGGAAAGCCACAATAGACAGGTTCTGAAAGGTGAAATGCAAATGGTCGGACAGGTACCCGGCTACCCAATCTGAAAAGTGAATGGCTGCCCAAATTCCCAGAATCAGGGCGATCAATCCAGCAAGCTCTTTTACGAATCCTTTCGAAAACCCATTGATGGCCGAAAGGAACAGGAGAATAACCAGCACAATATCCAGATAGTTCATGAAAATGTTATGTCGGAAACCAGAAGTAAAATTAGGAAATAAATAAATTGAGGTAAAGAGCGGAGAAAATATTTCTAATTTTGACCAGAATAACAATAACAGAATGCCGCTGATCAATTCCGTAATAAAATGGCTGAATATTAAGAGGATAACCCAGATAGAACTCTATAGCAAATATCCTCATGAAATTCAGGACGAAATGTTATTCAAACTCCTCAATTCAGCGTCGGGAACGGAGTTTGGGACATCTCACCAGTTTGGTGCAATCACTACCGTTGGGGAGTATCAGAAAAGGGTCCCCCTGCAAACTTATGAGGAGATAAAACCCTGGATTGAGCGGTTGCGTCAGGGAGAGAAAAGCCTGTTGTGGCCGGGAGAAACCCGATGGTTTGCCAAGTCGTCGGGAACTACCAGCGACAAAAGCAAATTTATCCCGGTTACGAAAGAATCCCTTGAGGATTGTCATTTCAGGGGAGGTAAAGACGTAATGGCGCTTTATGTAAGGAACTATCCCGATTCAAAAATATTTTCAGGCAAATCGCTTACCCTGGGAGGTAGTCATAACATCAACAACTTCAGCAACAACTCCTATTACGGTGATTTGTCGGCCATTCTGATCGAAAATATCCCCTCCTGGACCCAGTTTATCAGGATACCCCCGGCAGAGATCGCCCTTATCGAGGAGTTTGAAGAGAAGATTGAAAAGATCATTGATTCTTCCCTTAGTGAAAATGTGACCTCTTTTGCCGGAGTTCCCTCTTGGTACCTGGTGATGATGAAAAGGGTTCTGGAAAGGACAGGTAAAAGCAATATCCTGGAAGTATGGCCTGCCCTTGAACTGTTCATTCACGGCGGTGTAAATTTTGATCCCTACCGTGAACAATATAAAAAACTCATTCCCTCATCCAATATGCATTATATGGAAACCTACAATGCGTCAGAGGGATTTTTTGCCATTCAAGACAATCCCGACAGCCGCGATATGTTGCTGATGTTGGACCTGGGCGTCTTTTATGAGTTTATCCCCATGAAAGAGTGGGGATCACCCCAACCCACTGTACTGACCTTGAAAGATGTGGAGTTGGACGAAAATTACGCGATCGTAATCTCTACCAACGGGGGATTGTGGCGGTACATCATTGGAGATACGGTGAAATTTACATCCAGGATGCCTTATCGGATCCGGATTACCGGTCGCACGAAACATTTCATCAACGCCTTCGGGGAGGAACTGATTGTCGATAATGCAGAACAGGCGCTCAAGATAGCTTGCGAACGTGAACAGGCCATCATTGAAGAGTATACTGCCGGTCCCATTTTTATGGGTGAAGGACAGAAAGGAGCGCATCAGTGGATCATCGAGTTTGAAAAGGAACCCATTAATCCGGAACGTTTCATGAGTGTGCTGGATACCGTGCTGAAATCCCTAAATTCCGATTATGAGGCGAAAAGACATAAGAATCTGACCCTTGAAATGCCCCATCTGGTGATGGCTCCTCCGGGTACCTTTTATGAATGGATGAAAAGCAGGGGTAAAACCGGGGGCCAAAACAAAATTCCCCGTCTGGCCAACGACCGTCAGTATCTCGACCAGTTATTTGATTTGATTGGAAAGAAATAGATGTTAACTTTGATCCTTTAAATCAGAACCTATGCACATTGCAGTAGCAGGAAATATCGGAGCAGGTAAAACCACCCTTACTGAATTACTCTCCCGGCATTACGGATGGACTCCCAATTTTGAGGATGTAGACGACAATCCTTACCTCAACGATTTTTACAACGACATGCAACGTTGGTCGTTCAACCTCCAAATCTATTTCCTGAATTCCCGGTTTAACCAGATCCTCGATATCAGGAAGTCGGGAAAGACGGTTATTCAGGACCGTACCATTTATGAGGACGCTGAAATTTTTGCTCCTAACTTACATGCGATGGGATTGATGAGTACCCGCGATTTCAGCAATTACAAGACCCTTTTCGACCTGATGATCGGTCTTATTCAGCCCCCCGACCTGCTGATCTACCTGAAGGCTTCGATCCCCACCCTTGTCAATCAGATCCAGAAGAGGGGAAGGGAATATGAAAATTCGATTCGTCTCGACTACCTGAAACAACTGAACGACCGGTATGAAGCTTGGATCAAGGGGTATGCAAAGGGTAAGTTGCTTATAGTTAATGTCGATGAGCTCGATTTTGCTTCGCGCAAGGAGGATCTCAGTTTTGTAATTGACAAGGTTGACGCCAATATACACGGGCTCTTTTAGGCCTCACCTTGGCGTTCAAAGGCTGCGCCGTTCAAAGGTTCAACAATTGTTCAAAGGTTCAATGCCTTCGGCGTTCAAAAGTTC
>CAZLDP010000113.1:0-7644 GCA_964558145.1 uncultured Prolixibacteraceae bacterium
TCCTGAAGTCATCCTGACAGCAAAAGCTGCAGCCAAAATCATCAGTAGGGGTATCACTGCGATCATATAATGTGGATTCTTTGCTTTTGCCACAGAGAGAATAAGCAGGTAAGGCACAATACCTCCCAGGGTGTAGAACTCATCTATGGGAGTGAATTTTCCCCATCCTGTGAATACATGCCGGATGCTTTTCCCGATACCAGCCAGAGCGAATACAGTGAAAGGTGCCAGCATGTACAGTGAGGTATGAATATAATAGAAGGGATCGCTGTTGTGGCCGGCGTACGATCCGGTGATTCGCCCCATGTTGTTGGTCCAGAAGAAAAATTTGATTCCTTCGGCGCCAAACTGGTTAAACAGACCGGCCAGGGCGGGGATAATCATGAGAAAGACCAGACCGGCGCCCATGATCCACCGGGGATGGAAAATTTCCCTCCATTGCCGGTGGAGCAGCAGATGGGCGCCGGTGGCAAAAGCTGGTATAACCAATCCCACGGGACCTTTTGCCAGCATTGAAAGCCCGATCCCTGCCATACCCAGGTTAAAGTGGATCGACTTTTTGTTTTTAAAATAGGCAGCCATCTGCCAGATGGAAAAAATTACCGTGTCGGCCAAAAGGGTGTCGGTATGAATGTCGTTGTGGAAATAGAGGTAACCCACGCTGACGGTCCAGAACAGGGCTGCAAATCTTCCGGTGAGTTCATTGTACAGCAGTCGGCCCAATTGGTAAACCGAATAGATTCCCAAAAGGGAAGCCAGAATGACCGAAACCTTCCAGACAGCCGTTGATACCCCGAAAATGGAGAAAAAGAGGGCGCCGATCCAGAAAAGCAACGGCGGTTTCTGGTCGTAAGCTTCTCCTGCAATTGTCAGATTGATCCAATTCCCACTTTCCACGATTTCCCTGCTTACCTGCGCATATTTTGCGGCATTGACCACCATAGGCAGGTTGAGACTGAAAACAAACACCAATAATAGAAGCACAAGGGTTGTCCACCAGAAAAATCGGTTAATGGTCATAATCTTCAAGCTTATTTTTATGCAATTCCGGGTTGCGAAGATAATTCACTTTTTTATCTCGTGGGATTAGTTTGCTCCAAACTTCTTATTTTGTTACTTTTGGACCCATAAAATTGAAGAAAATGACGAAGAAAAGGGTTATGGCCTGGATGCACGGACTGGGGTATCTCTTGATATCGATGGTGATTGTGGGAGGATTTGTGGTGGCCAGGCACGGGCAGGAGGCATTTATGAATTATCTCCGGGAAGATGGGTTAGTCGAAAACCTGACTGCTATTTTCCTTCTGACCACCTCGGGTGTGGCTATTTGGCGGGCAGTGAAAGCTTCACGGGAAGGAAAGAGGTGGTGGGTTTTTACCTGGGCATTATTAGCCTTTCTTTTTTTCTTTGCCGCCGGTGAAGAGATCAGTTGGGGCCAGCGGATCTTCAATATCGAGTCGTCAGAGTTCTTTATGGAAAAGAACCTTCAAAAAGAGACCAACCTGCATAATCTTGTGATAGGAAATGTGAAGGTCAACAAACTGATATTTTCCCAGTTACTCACCGTTGTGTTGGGTTTTTACCTGGTACTTTTCAGGCCTCTGGCAGCGAAGACCCGGTTTTTCAGTCAAATGGTGACCCATTTTCAAATCCCGCTGCCCCGGTGGCATCATGTGGCCGTTTTGCTTTTGAGCGCCCTGGCGATTTCGTTTTATCATCTTTTGAAGGCGGGAGAAGTGAGGGAGTTTGCGTTTGCCATCGTATTTCTCTTAATTTTTCTTTATCCGGCCAATGCGAAGCTTTTTGAGGGGAATTCAGGCGCTGATCCCGGGAAGTAAGAGAGTGGACGGGATGGTTAAATGAGGGATGCCGCCTTCACGTCGAGGTACCATTCCAGTTTTCCTTTCACCGGGTTCACATAATAGGCCGGCAGTTGATGAGCGGTCTTCCTGTTGTTCATGATCTCCGAGATCCGGTGGCTTTTTGTTTCACCCGTAACCATTATGACGATCCGGTGAGCCTGGTTGATCACCCTGCCGGTTAGCGTGATCCGCTTTTGTCCGGTCTGCGGATGGCTGACCACTTCGCAGATCCTGGGGCTGTTCATAAGGTCCAGATGGCCGGGAAAGAGGGAAGCAATGTGCCCGTCGTCTCCCATACCCAGCAACACAAGGTCAAAAACAGGCCATTGGTTATGCAATGGCAAATGCTGTTTGATCTCCCGGCTGTATCTTTCGGCTTCTTCTTCAGGATGGGCTTCACCTGCAATGCGGTGGAGGTGGGGCGCCGGAACGGGGACCTTTGAAAAAAGTTGCCTTGAGGCTTCGCCGAAATTGCTTTCCGGAGATTCAAGGTCCACACACCGTTCATCGCACCACCAGAAGTGGAAAAGATCCCATTCCGTTTTCTCCCTGAACTTACAGGCTAAGGTCTCGAATAAAACCTCCGGTGTTTTTCCGCCCGAAAGAGCGATATGTACCGGAACCTTTTTTCCGTCTTTTGGCAGCCGGGCAATCATCCCGGCAAGGGTTTCGGCCAGTTTGTCTGGGGTATCGAATATTCTGACTTCAATATCTCTTTGTACCATTACTGATGGGATGTTCGATAGGTTCAATAATCACAATTCACAATAGCTTCCGTCGTCGGTCAGATTTTTGCAGGGACACCGCCATTCTCCTTCAGAAAACAAGGCGGTGGAGGCAGGTGGTCCCCAGGTTCCGGCCGGATAGCCGTGGACCGCAATTTCAGGCCGGTTTTCCCAGGCATCAAGAACCGGCTGCACAAATGCCCAGGCTTGTTCCACTGCATCGCCACGCGCAAACAGAGTGGCATCTCCCTGCATGCAATCAAGGAGTAACCGTTCGTAAGCCGAGGGCAGATGGATCTCTTTCAGGTCGGCGTAATGAAAATCCATGTTGACTGTCTGTACACTAAAACCTGCTCCGGGAAGTTTCATGCCTATCTTGAGTAGGATTCCCTCGTCGGGCTGTATCCTGATGACCAGTTGGTTGTTAACCGGTATATATCCGGGTTGGGCTCTAAAAAGATGATGGGGGACATTCCTGAAATGGACGACCACTTCGGTTACCCGGGCCGGCAATCTTTTCCCGCTCCTCAGATAAAAGGGTACCCCAGCCCACCTCCAGTTGTCGATGAAAAAACGCATGGCCACATAGGTCTCGGTACGGGACTGAGGTTTCACATAGGGTTCCTCCCGGTATCCGGGAACACTTTTCCCTTTAATGACCGATGAGGTATATTGGCCTCTGACCACAAACTGCTCAACCTCTTCTTCAGGTATAGGACGCAGTGCCTGAAACACTTTCAAGGTCTCATTCCTGATGGCATCGGCTCCGATGACAGCAGGAGGTTCCATGGCAATAAACCCCGTCAGTTGAAGCAGGTGATTTTGTACCATGTCGCGCAGTGCCCCCGCATGATCGTAATAGCCCCCCCTTTCTTCTACCCCTAAGGTCTCGGCGGAAGTGATCTCCACATGATGGATGAAATTATAATTCCACAGGGGTTCAAAAATGCCATTGGCAAACCGGGTGACCAGCATGTTCTGCACCGTTTCTTTCCCCAAATAATGGTCAATGCGGAAAATCTGGTTTTCGTCAAAATAGCGGAGCAGGGATATATTCAGCTTCTTTGCAGTGATAAGATTGGTTCCGAAAGGTTTTTCCACGATCAGCCTTCTGAATCCGTGGTCGCTCCGGGTCATGCCCTGCAGGTAAAGGTTCCTTGAAACAGGATCCACTAGCGAAGGGGGAGTCGACAAGTAAAAAATCCAGTTGCCTGCTGCACCCGTTTCCTGATCCAGTGTTTCAAGTCGCTCTTTTAAAATTGGGTAATCACCGGAATTGGCAGGGTCGATCGGCTGATAATGGAGGATCTTGCTGAATTCATGGGCATTCCCGGTATCAGGGAGGAACGTGCCCATCGATTCCCTGAAAGCGTCGTCACTCCATGGCGTTCGGCTGACTCCAAGAACGCAAAACTTTTCCGGCAACAATTGTTGCTGGTAAAGGTCATACAGTGCAGGAATCAATTTGCGCCGGGTCAGGTCGCCCGATGCCCCAAAAATGACCAGAAGTTGATTGTCGGCTCTTTTCATCCGAGTCGTAGTAAGTGTTTTTAATCCATCCCGGCTCACCTGAATTGAAATGGCCGGCATTCCGCTTCAGATGGGTCAGTTTGACTGTTTATATGGGTGATTTACTATTTCCCTTGTTGTTAACGCACCAGGTGACGATATTGTTTCCTGCGAAAAAATAATTCATGGCGATGACTGTTTCATCCCGGTCTGCCCGGTGTATCACCCTGGCGGTTCCTTCCTCCCCGATTATCAGGGGAGCGACAGCCAGGTTAAGCCTGAAGTCAATTCCCGGTATTCCTAACATCTTATAAGCCGATTCCTTGCAACTCCAGCAAAAAAGCTGTGCGGATTCCACCCGGGAAGCTTTCAGGGTCCACTCCATCTCTTCTACCGAAAGAAATCTCCGGGCAATACCGGCGACCTTCCGGTCAGCCTCCTCGGTGTCGATCCCGGCCGGGAATTCGGAAAGCAGGATGGCAACCAGGCTCCTGGAATGGGTTATGCTGATATGGCGATGGTCTCCCTTCATGAAAGGTTGTCCCTCTGCAGTGTGGGCGATGTCGGGGATACCTCCTGTCATCTCCCGGAGCAGGTTCCTTACAGCCAGAAATTCTCTTCTGCGGTGAAGGCTTGCAATCTGATCTAATTCGGCCTTTCCCTGCTCACTCAGCCCGGGGCACGACAGAAGTTCCCCGGCGGTTTCGCTCATTTTCCAAATTCCCAGGGCGCTGTGTCCGAATGATTTGATCTGAAGGAGTGGCATGGTTGTCTTATTTCATGATTTGCCGGTTAGTTCGTTGCCATTGGACTCAACGGGTCCATCGGAGGGTCTCGATCAGTTTGATGACGTCGCTCTTCAGGAAATCGATCACAGGTTTTAGAGAATCGATATTGGGAGTAGCCCTGATATAGAGGGAGCCTCTCAAAAAATGGCGGGCGCTGTCGGTAAGGTAGAACTGGAAAGGCGAAGCCGCATTCCCGTTGATGGAATAAATGGTTCCGTAAACCCTTTCAGCAGGATTCAGGAATAATTTCTCCTCAATAGAACTGGCTTTAATGGTGTGGTCGTATGCCAGCTTCCGGGATTCCTCGGTAAAAACATGCAGGTTGCGGTCGATGGGCTTGTAACTTATGTGAATCTCAGCATGGTTGGCGGGCACAATGATGTTGATCCACCCGGGTTCTGCCTCCTTACTACGATCGGGAACGACCATGGCGTAATCGGGAATTTCAAAAGAGTAAGGATAAAGTGGTTCCAGTTCGTGGTAACTTTTTTCCGGGAAGGTAATCCTGAAATAACCTGCCGGTTTAGGCGCCTGTGTTTCGCGACACGAACAGGTGAAAATTCCCAACAACAGAAAAATGAAAAATATCCTTTTGTGCATGATTTGAAAATTGTCGGTGTTCAGTGGCAGGCAGGATTCCGGTCTCTGAGAAACGGAAAGGCAACTGCCTGTTTTTACACCGGTGTTACAGGGTTTCTGTTTTGATCTGCCTGATGCGCCGGTTGGTTACCGATTCGATTGTAAAGCGGAAATTCCCGTAATCTATTTGTTCCTGGAGTACAGGAATATCCCCTTTGATTTCAAGGATCAATCCGGCAAGGGTATCCGCTTCCCCCTTTACTTCGTTAAAGTAATCTTTTGGGCACCCAGCAATTTCACAAAACTTTTCCAGGAGGATTTTCCCGTCAAACAAAAGTTTTCCATCGCTGGTTTTGGTAAAATAGCTTTCATCCTCGTCGAACTCGTCGGCAATATCTCCCACGATTTCTTCCAGGACATCTTCCAGGGTCACGATCCCTGCTAACCCTCCGTATTCATCCACAACGAGGGCCATGTGAATTTTGTTTTTCTGGAAGTCGCCCAACAGGTCTTTGATTTTCCGGGTTTCAGGCACAATGAAGGGGGGTCTGAGCAACTTTTGCCAGGCAAAAGATGGGTCTTCCTCCGTGAAGGGAAGCAGATCCTTGATGTACAGGATTCCGCTGACCTGGTCAAACGACTCGTTGTAAACCGGAATCCTTGAATAACCCGAAGTGTTAATGGTATCAAGTACGGTGTGAAAGGAGGATTTTGCATCGATAGCCACAACATCGACCCTTGGGCACATGATTTCGGATACATTTTTATTCCCGAAATTGACAATTCCTTCCAGGATCTCCTTTTCCTCCTCGATATCGCTTCCGGCAGCCAGTTCAAGTGCTTGTGATATTTCGGCGACTGCCATGTTCTGGGTCTTTTTTCTGAGCCGCATTCCTGCAAAGTAGGTAAGCCTAGGGATCCACCGGTTGAGCGGTGAAAGGATCGTGTCGAACAGGTCGAGGGGAGCAGCCATAATCAGGGTGGCTTTCAGGGGATGACGCGAGGCAATCAATTTAGGAAGCAGTTCGCCAAAAACCAGGATCAGAAAGGTGATGAAGAGTACCGTCAAAGAAAGGTTCACCCCGATGGGCAGGCTGGAGGTAAATACCGAAAAGAGGGTTTTGGTGGTCAAGAGAACGATTCCCACCAGGATGAGGGTTTGGAACATCAGGATCGTCGCCATTATTCTCCCCTGGTTTGCAAGCTGGTTTCTGATTTTCGCCCCATTACGCGTGGCAGGAAGAACAAAGGATTTTCCGGAACCCAGCGTATAATAACCGGCCTCGGCTCCACTAATCAACGCATAAATCACAAATAACACGATGATGAGTACACTGTGAAGCACCAGATTAAAACCTGCCGGACTGAAATGGATTCCTTCCGGAAGGGGTAATCTTAGCGTAGTAGAGTCAATTCCCAATTTCCAGTCAGTTTAAAACGGCAAATCATCGTCACCCCCTTCGACGGTGAAATCATTTTCTTCAGCCACGGGAGGTTTAAATTCAGGTTTGGTGGGGCCTTCGGGGGGCTGATACGGCTGGGTCTCTTTCGTTCCGAGCAATTTCATCACATCCCCGTAGATCTCGGTTACATATTTTTTTTGTCCTTCCTTGTCTTCGTAAGAACGGGTGCGGATCCGTCCCTCGATATAGAGTTGTTTCCCCTTTTTAACGTATTTTTCCGCAACATCGGCCAACCTCCGCCACAACACAATATTGTGCCATTCGGTGCTGGTTACGCGGTCCCCGTTCTTTGCGGTATACGTCTCTGATGTGGCAAGGGTAAAGGTAGCCACTGAAACGCCCGAATCAAGATGCCTGACCTCAGGATCCCGTCCAACATTTCCCACTAAAATTACTTTATTGATCGACATAATCTCCGGAATTTGGTTATTGCCTTATTGAAGGTTTAAATCATCTCCCTACCGGTTATCTGCAACTTGTCCAGAAAATTCCTGATCAGAACCGGATATGCAAATTTAGGAATTTCTTTTTTCTTAATTTCCATCCTGTTCTCCCCCGGAGCAAGATTTTCTTGAAATACCCTGATAAACCGGGCATTAATCTGCTGGTGGGTAAGTTCATGCCGGTAAGGGGATGTTATTTCCATCACGATTGCCTGCCCCTGGCCCGCAAGTTCACACAGAAACGGATGCGTCAGGATTTCTTCCCTGGTGAGCGC
>CAZLDP010000114.1:0-7571 GCA_964558145.1 uncultured Prolixibacteraceae bacterium
GCTTGAGCTATGCCGAGCGACGACAGAAAAGGCAGCGAAGCTGAATTAGCAATGAGCAATTAGCAATGAGCAATTAGCAATGAGCAATGAACAATTTGTCAATGCTTAAATTATGTGGACTGATTGAACAATTGTTGAACCTTTGAACGGCACGTAGTGCCTTTGAACGCCGCAGGCATTGAACCATTGTTGAACTTTTGAACGGCACGTAGTGCCTTTGAACGCCGCAGGTATCGATTCCCTTTTCAGGCTAAGGTGGCGACCATCACAGCCTTGATGGTATGCATCCTGTTTTCTGCTTCGTCCCACACCACGGAGGCTTCACTTTCGAATACCTCGTCGGTGACTTCCATGGCCTCCAAACCAAACTTACGGAATATCTCCTCGCCGGTTTTGGTTTCCCGGTTGTGGAAGGAGGGCAGGCAGTGAAGGAATTTGCATCGGGGATTCCCGGTGAGTTCCATGGTATGGTGATTCACCTGATAGGGTTTAAGCAGGGTGATTCTTTCCTCCCAAACATGGTCGGGTTCTCCCATGGAAACCCACACATCGGTGTAGAGGAAATCGCAATCCCTGACTGCATCCTCCACATTTTCGGTGATCAAGATTTTCCCTCTTGTTTGTGCTGCGATGGCACGGCATGTCTGTTGCAATTCTGCGGAAGGCTGGCAGGCAAATGGTGCAGCTGCACGAAAATCCATCCCCATTTTTGCCGCTCCCACCATCAGGGAATTCCCCATATTGTTTCGGGCATCGCCAAGGTAGCAGAATTTTATCTGCGACAAAGGTTTATCGGAATGCTCCTGCATGGTTAAGAAGTCAGCAAGAATCTGCGTGGGATGAAATTCATTGGTAAGCCCGTTCCATACCGGTACCCCGGCAAAGGCAGCCAACTCCTCCACAATCTCCTGTCCGTACCCGCGGTATTCAATGGCGTCGTACATCCTGCCCAATACCCGGGCAGTATCTTTCATCGATTCCTTTTGTCCGATCTGTGATCCCGTTGGCCCCAGGTAGGTGACATGAGCCCCCTGGTCGTATGCAGCCACCTCAAATGCACATCGGGTGCGGGTCGAGGTTTTTTCGAAAATCAACGCGATATTTTTGCCTCGGAGCATCTGTCGCTCCGTACCTGCATATTTGGCCTTCTTCAGATCAGCGGCTAGTTCCAGTAGAAAGGTGATTTCACGCGGCGTGAAGTCCAGTAATTTCAGAAAATTCCTGTTCTTGAGATTGAATGACATAGGAAATTGTTTTTAAGATTGTCAAGGTTGTTGGCGTTGTCGGTGTTGTCGAAGTAGTCAGGGGTGTCGTTATGGCACGTGTCAGTCGTAATGCATGGTGATTTTCGAACCGAAACGTTTGTCTTCCAGTTTTCCGGCTTCGGTGATCACACTTTTGCTGCCTCCTTTTTCAATAAACTGGAGGCATGCTCTGATTTTGGGGGCCATGGAACCCTCTCCGAATGTGCCGGCCTTTAAGTAATTCAATGCGTCGGCGTAATCGAGAACCTCAAGCTTTTCCTGGGTGGGTTTGCCGAAATCCTTGTATATGAACGGGACGTCGGTAAGGATATAAAGTTCATCGGCACCGATCTGGGATGCCAGCAGGGAGGAAGCCATGTCCTTGTCGATGACGGCCTCGACGGTTCTCAACTTGTGCTGCTGGTCGAAGTATACCGGAATGCCCCCGCCTCCTGCGGCTATCACTATATTCCCGGCCCGTGCAAGCGATTCAATCACCTTCTTGTTCATAATCTCGAGGGGAAGGGGAGAGGGGACAACCCTGCGGAAACCTCCTATACTTTTCCCCGAAGGTTTGAAGATCCATTTCTTCTCCTGTTCCAGTTTGCGGGCCTCCTCACAGGGGTAGATTTTCCCGACCCCCTTTACCGGATTGGCAAATGCGGGGTCGTGGGGATCGACAACTACCATGTTGACCAGGGTAACAACATTTTTACGGATACCGTGTTCGTTCAGTACATTCCGCAGCATTCTTTCGAGCATGAATCCGATTCCACCCTGGGAATCGGCCACACAGATGTCGAGCGGCATGGGAGCAATGTCATACACTTGTTCTCCGGCATCGTTGCGCATCAGGATATTCCCTACCTGTGGTCCGTTTCCGTGGGTGATGACCAAGTCATACCCTTCGCGGATGAGAAAGATGAGGTTCTCAATGGTCTCAACTGCATTTTTTTCCTGTTCCTCAATGGTTCCCTTTTCATTCTCCCTCAAAAGGGCGTTGCCTCCCAGAGCTGTAACGGCAAGTTTGTGCATAGGCGATAAATACTGAATGGGTTCATATTGCCGGTGAGTTTCCCCTTGAAGTCATTTGCCGGCAACTGTTCAAATAAAAGAAAAATGCCGGATTCAAACAATTGCTTTTCTCATCTTCATGCAAAGAAATTTGCGTAATTTGGCCTCTCCATTGTAAACGGGTAAATTGATGTTAGATGTCGCACCACGATTCCTCCGTAAAATCAATTCTTTTCGCCCTGCTGGCTAACCTGGGGATTGCCATTACCAAAACAGTGGCAGCCGTTCTCACCGGATCGGGGTCTATGCTGGCTGAAGCCATTCACTCCTATGCCGACTGTGGCAACCAGGGACTCTTGTTTTTTGGGCTCAGGGCAGCGAAAAAAGTACCCGATGCAGAGCATCCCTTAGGCTATGGAAAAGAGATCTACTTCTGGTCGTTTATTGTGGCGCTCATCTTATTCAGCATGGGAGGACTGTTTTCTATCTACGAGGGAATTCATAAGATGGGTTCTCACGAAGGGTTGCGAAGTCCCATGATTGCGGTGGCGGTATTGTCGGTGAGCCTGTTGCTGGAAGGCGCTTCCCTTTACGGGTGTCTTATCCAGATCCGGAAGGTAAAACACAAGATGTCTTTGTGGAAATGGGTAAAGACGAGCCGTCAAAGCGAGCTGATTGTCGTCTTGGGTGAGGATGTGGCAGCCTTGCTGGGTCTGAGTTTTGCCCTGTTCGCCGTGGTTATGTCGATTGTTACCGGAAATCCTGTGTACGATGCAGTAGGCAGTATCGGGATCGGCGTTCTGCTCGTTTTTATATCCTTTTTTCTGGCCTACAAGGTAAAAAGTCTGTTGATCGGGCAGAGTTCCGATGAGGAAACGCGGGAGGAAATATACCGGGTATTGGATGCAAACGCTGATATTGAACAGATCCTCAATCTGATTACTTTGCAGTTGGGGCCTGGGATTATGGTGGCGGTAAAAGCCAGAATGAGGTCCGTCGGGTCGCCGGAGGAGCTTATTGAAACCATTAACCGCTGCGAAGTTTCTTTGAAAAAGGCCAATTCTGACATCCAGTGGGTGTTTTTTGAACCCGACCTGGAGGATTGAAACTGTCAATATGGCGGTGGCAGGCCTACCATAAGGGGTGAAAAATCAGATACTGATCCGGAAAATGCATTGGTGCTGTTTTGGCATCCCAATTGTAGAATCATCTTAGGAAGGTTTTCCCATCAGGTTGATCGACATTTTTGGGATTACAACCTTTATCACGATTTGAACACTTAAAAATGGAAGTATGGTACTTTGGATAATTTTAGGATTTTTTTTCATTCTCAGTCTGGTAGCCGGTAACCGGCTCAAAGCCAAATTCAGGGAGTATTCAACCATTCCCGTGTCGGGGAATCTCAGCGGAAGTGAGATTGCTCGCAAAATGCTTAACGACAATGGTTGTTATGATGTAAAGGTGACTTCGGTGCCGGGACAGCTCACCGACCATTACAATCCGCTGACCAGGACCATCAACCTGAGCCCGGATGTATTTAATGGGCGTAGTGTGGCAGCGGCTGCTGTGGCGGCCCATGAAACGGGACATGCCCTTCAGCATGCCAGGGGGTATGCCTGGTTGGAACTGCGCAGCAGCCTGGTTCCCATTCAGAATGTGACCTCCAAAGTGATGAATGTGATGTTTTTGGTGCTCTTTTTCGGTTCGTTCCTTCTGGGGAACCTGATTCCGATGAAAACCGCCCTGACCATTATTGTGATCGGGTACACTATCTTTACACTTTTTGCATTTATCACTCTTCCGGTGGAATTTGACGCGAGCCGGAGGGGATTGGCTTGGCTTACCACCAGTGGCATTACCAATCATCTGTCGCATGGAAAAGCCAGGGAAGCCCTGAGGTGGGCCGCTTCGACCTATGTGATCGCTGCGCTTTCCTCACTGGCCATGTTGCTTTACTATGTGAGTCTGTTAGGGGGCAGGAACGACTGACCGTACCTGCCCATTTCGGTTTGGGCGACAGTCCGCCCAAGGGATCTCCATCATCAGGGCAGGAGATAGCTTTATCAACAATTGTTAATAACCTCAGTTAAAAAGAGGTTTGTTATTTAGGGTCTAAATAATTGTTGAAAAGTTTGGAGAATTGAGAAATGAATAGTATATTTGTTACATCAGGTGAGCGATAAAAGACAGCTCGGAAAGTAAGGGAAGTGAAACAGGGCTTAAGTGAACTGCGGAGCGGACCACGAAGGCGAAAGTCTTCTTACTGGAAGAGCCGGAGCCGGCCGATGAAGGGTAACACCGGAAGGAGCCGACAAACGCCAACCACCGCAAGGTGTTCTTTGGAAGGTTAAGTCTAACGGCGGAAAGAAAAAGAAGAAGCTTCGGTTTCAGAAAACTTTCCGGGATTGTCAAGGGTGAAAACCCCGGGCGATTCACAATCGGAGGGAGGCAGCAATGTCACCCGGACGAATGTCAAGAGGACGCTCCGTCCGCCAATGCTACAGAAGGAGCAATCCTAAAGTAGCTCAACGGACATCGGGAACTTCGGTCGTAACACACCGGAAGGAACGATCAGGGTAAGCTTTTCAGGAAATTAGATGAAAATCTAAACCCAGGGAAGTGAGCCGGTAGCAATAACCGTAGCCTGACGCCGCAGGAAACTCCGGTGGAATGCAGCGAAATGGGAACTTTCAGAAATGAAGGTTCCCATTTGTGTTTTTATGCAGATTGTAACAGACAAAAGTATATTTTAGCGCCGTTTTTCATTTCATTAATTGCCTTTATGTCAGAAAATGGAAAGGTGAGCGTGGTCATTCCTTGTTACAACCATGAAAAATATTTACGCGATACCGTTCTATCGGTGTTGAATTCCGATTACTCCTCCCTTGAAGTGATCATTGTCAACGACGGATCGACCGACCGGTCAGAGCAGATCGCACTTGAACTGGTCGGGCAATATCCGGAATTGCGCTACATAGCCCAGGAAAACCGTGGACCCTCTGCGGCACGCAATGCAGCGATCGGGTTGGCTAACGGAAAATATATCCTCCCCCTCGATGCCGATGACCTTATCGGACCCTTCTATATCCGGCAGGCTGTGGAGTTGCTGGAAAAGGAAAATGCCCGTTTGGTCTATTGTGAAGCTGAATTCTTCGGTGAAAAAAACGGGAAATGGGTTTTGCCTCCCTTTTCCAGACGAAAGCTGGCCTGTGAAAATATGATCTTTTGCAGCGCACTCTATCTCAGGGAAGACTGGCTCAGGTGCGGTGGTTATGATGAGACGATGACCTGGGGTTGGGAAGACTGGGAATTCTGGATCTCCCTGCTCAAAGAGGGTGGCTGTGTGTTGAAAGTTCCCGGTACCGGATTCTTTTACCGGATCTCTAAAAATTCACGCAGAAAAAGCACCAACCGGGAAGCCAAAAATAAAACGGTCGCCCTGATCA
Source organism: uncultured Prolixibacteraceae bacterium (assembly GCA_964558145.1). Taxonomy (GTDB): domain Bacteria; phylum Bacteroidota; class Bacteroidia; order Bacteroidales; family Prolixibacteraceae; genus UBA1413. Next base: position 5,705 of record CAZLDP010000114.1, read on the forward strand.
ATTCGAAGCACCGTGATTTCGTGTATGAACAACTCTCCGGTCCCCTACGCAGGAACAGAAGCCTCTCCAGAATCATCAATCTTTTATTGAAAAATCTGGGTCTTCTTAAACTGAACTAACTGTCAGAGAGAGATTTAATTCTGGAATTTCCTCCGTCTTCCCATGCACACCATCCGGATTGCCATGCCCGCTTATCAACAATTGTTAATAACCTCAGTTAAAAAGAGGTTTGTTATTTAGGGTCTAAATAATTGTTGAAAAGTTTGGAGAATTGAGAAATGAATAGTATATTTGTTACATCAGGTGAGCGATAAAAGACAGCTCGGAAAGTAAGGGAAGTGAAACAGGGCTTAAGTGAACTGCGGAGCGGACCACGAAGGCGAAAGTCTTCTTACTGGAAGAGCCGGAGCCGGCCGATGAAGGGTAACACCGGAAGGAGCCGACAAACGCCAACCACCGCAAGGTGTTCTTTGGAAGGTTAAGTCTAACGGCGGAAAGAAAAAGAAGAAGCTTCGGTTTCAGAAAACTTTCCGGGATTGTCAAGGGTGAAAACCCCGGGCGATTCACAATCGGAGGGAGGCAGCAATGTCACCCGGACGAATGTCAAGAGGACGCTCCGTCCGCCAATGCTACAGAAGGAGCAATCCTAAAGTAGCTCAACGGACATCGGGAACTTCGGTCGTAACACACCGGAAGGAACGATCAGGGTAAGCTTTTCAGGAAATTAGATGAAAATCTAAACCCAGGGAAGTGAGCCGGTAGCAATAACCGTAGCCTGACGCCGCAGGAAACTCCGGTGGAATGCAGCGAAATGGGAACTTTCAGAAATGAAGGTTCCCATTTGTGTTTTTATGCGGTCCGTTTCAAAACAACTGGATCAATCTCCCCTTACCCTGAACGGTTCTCCCCACCAAAGGTGAAGTTCTCTGCCCGATCAGCGCAGCAATCCCATTCCCTCTATGGCCGATTTATCTCCGGGAGAATAGAGCAGCACCTTGTTAAAAAGCACTTTGGCTTCACGCGACTTCCCCATCTGCAGATGGGTCCAGGCTAACATAAGTAATCCGTCGTAACCGAAAGGATATAAATCCACAACCTTCTGAAAGCAACGCAGGGCACGGGCCCATTCCTTCCGGTTGTAGTGAACCATCCCTAACCGGTACAAGGTAACTGTACTCCCCGGGTTGTTGACCAGAATCTCTTCATACCTGCTCACCACTTCCTCCCATTTCCCGCGGGCCGATAAAGGCAAAATCAGCCCATGCCGGGCTTCTTCGGAGTATGGCAGTATCTCGATGGCTTTTCTGTAGTATTTTTCCGATTCCTCCAACTTCCCCGATTTGTAGGTGAGCCAGCCTAACCTCAAATTGAATTCATACGAATTTTCCTGGTACAGATTCTTCAACTCCAAGGCAGCTCCCGAATAATCTCCTCTATTTTCCGCTTCATAACTTTTTTCAAAAGCCTTGAGTACCCCTTCCACATACTGGGCTTGGGAGAACAGCGAGAGCCACAGAAAGGCAGTAACAAGGGAACACTTTACAAATTCCATTTCAGACTGATTAATATACTTTGATCATTGAAACTGTAAGACTTCGTACGGTAATTGACCGTATCGGTATACTCAAAAGTCGTGCCTTTTTTTTCGGAGAGAAGGTATCGGAGCGTCATATTCATCCGGTACCTGAACAAGGGAACCCAAAAGGAGACTCCGTAAATTCCATCGATAGTTTCAGGCATGTTGTATACCACCAGTCCGTCATTGCTGCTGAAATTGCGGATGGTTCCCCAGGTAGCTTCCCCGGTCACCCATACCGGACCGGTTTTGATACCGACTTTTTGGGTAAATACCGTTTTCAACGGGTCG
>CAZLDP010000115.1:0-7554 GCA_964558145.1 uncultured Prolixibacteraceae bacterium
CTATACCACCCCGGAGGAATTTTGGGAACAAAAAAAACGAATCTACAAAAAAGGAAGCCGTTTTGTAGAAGTGGACTCCGACGGAAAAATTGACTTTTCAGGGTCGTATGGCCCGTCGCTTTACCGGGAGATCCGGAATTATGCGCTGGTAGCCGGCATAATTGCCAGGGAACGCAAATTTGACCTGATCCATGCGCACGACTGGCTTGCCTATCCTGCCGGTATCGCAGCCATGAAAGAATCGGGAAAACCCCTAGTCATTCATGTGCATGCCACCGAATTCGACCGTTCAGGAGGGGATGTCAATCCCATGGTTTACGCCATTGAACGGGAAGGAATGGAAAGCGCCCACCATATTATAGCGGTAAGCAACCTGACCCGGAATACGATCATCGAAAAATATGGCATCGATCCGGCGAAAGTCACTACAATCTATAACGCCATAGAACCGCTTACCCGGGAAGAAAAACAAGGAATCAAGAAAGGGATTACTGACCGGATTGTCACCTATCTGGGGAGGATCACCTATCAGAAAGGTCCGGAGTTCTTTGTGGAAGCCGCCGGACTGATCCTTTCCCGGATGAAAAATGTCCGCTTTGTAATGGCAGGAAGTGGCGATCTGATGCATGCCATGATTGAACATGCCGCACGGCTGGGGATTACCGACAGATTTCACTTCACCGGATTCCTCAAAGGAGATGAAGTATACCGGATGTTGCAGATCAGCGATGTTTTTGTGATGCCTTCCGTATCGGAGCCTTTTGGAATTGTTCCCCTGGAAGCCATGCAGTCGGGCGTTCCGGTAATTATTTCCAAACAATCGGGCGTGGCCGAAATTCTCAGGTATGTCATCAAAACGGATTTCTGGGATACTTTCGCCCTGGCCGACGCCATTTACGGATTACTCAATTACCCGGCCGTGGCGCATCTGTTAGAACAGAAAGGGAGGGAAGAGACCGGTAACTTTCAGTGGGAAAATACTGCCGGGGAAGTCCGTTCCATTTACGAAAAAGTGTTAAAATCCATTCTTTAATAAAAAGAGGTGTAAGATGAAGTCGATCTGCATGATTTTCCAGATTCACCAACCCCGCCGGTTCAGGAAGTTCCGGTTTTTTGACATGGGCACCGGCCAAACATATGACGACGATTACGCCACAGAAACCTCCATACGCCAAGTAGTCTCCCATTGCATCGTACCTACCAATACCCTTTTGTTAAGGCATTTACGCCGGATGAACGGAAAGTTCAAAATCGCCTTTTACCTGTCGGGAATCACAATAGAACTATTGGCAAAGTACTCACCCGGCGTGGTGGATTCTTTCAGGGAACTGGCAGCAACCGGGTTGGTGGAATTCCTCGGAGGCACTTACTCTCATTCATTAGCTTCGCTGTTTTCAGCGGAAGCCTTTAAGGAAGAGGCAGGCTGTCAGCACGAGGCCATCAGGGAACTCACCGGCCGCGATCCAGAGGTGTTCATGAACACAGAGATGATCTATTCCGACGAAATCGGCTCCGGAATTGCGGGAATGGGGTACAGGGGAGCAGTGGCCGAAGGCGCGCGGCATGTACTCGGATGGAAAAGTCCTGGATTTGTCTACTGCAATGCCATTAATCCAAAGCTTAAAGTCCTGATGCGCAGCCCGAAACTTAGCAACGACCTGGCTTTCCGTTTCACAGACCCCCAATGGAAGGGATTCACAGCCGAAAAGTACCTCTCCCGGATTACCGAATCGGGTCAGGATGATGAAACTGTCAACATCGGCCTCGATTATGAAACTTTCGGAATATCTTATCCTGAATCATCTGGGATCTTTGGTTTCCTTGACCATTTTCTCTTCATGGCCAGCCAGTTGCAGGAAATCACTTTTCGGACCCCGTCGGAAGTGATCGGCTTATTGCAACCGGTATCGCTCATCAATGTTCCCAACCCGGTTTCATGGATCGAAGATGAGCACGATGTAACCCTCTGGACCGGCAATGAGTTGCAAAATGAAGCTCTGGCCAAGTTATACCGGCTACTGCCTCTGGTCGGAGGCGCCCATGATCCGGAAATAATGAGGAACTGGCACGCATTGCAAGGAAGCGATCATTTTGTTTATATGTCTACGCGGCCCGCGGAAAAGATCCTCCATAACCGGAGAAATCCCGCCCCATCCCCTTTTGAAGCGTTTATCAACTACATTAATATTCTCAATGATTTTAGTCTGCGGCTTGACCAGAAGTAAGTGGACGTCGGTTCCCGGCAAGAATATTTCCAGTTGAAGAAAATTACTGAGACACTGCAAACAGAAATGGAACGGCCCCAGGCAGAGAAAAACGTTTGCGGCAAAACCGGAAGAGAACGAAAAGCATCTTGTAATTTTCCATTTCTGATTATTAAACTTTTGGCAAATTCTATCGCTTATCTGCAAAAAAGTCATGCAGTTAAATCTTTTAACCTATTTTTGCAGCTTGTTAACAGCGAAAAAACTATTAATGAAGGCCAAATTATTTGAAGGATAATGGAGAATAACGAAACTGTAAGATATATTCCACCCCAATTTGTGGAGTTGCCGCAATGGCAGAAATTCATTGTGGAATCGGATTTACCCGTGCGGCTTGCTCCCTTGCGGGAACTCTCCCGCAATTTATGGTGGGTATGGAACAACGAAGCGCGCGATTTATTTCAATATATCGATGATAAAATTTGGGAATCGTGTGAACACAATCCCGTTAAATTGCTGGAACAGGTAACTTATCAGCGGTTTCGTGAACTGGAAAAAGACGAGGTCTTTACCCGGATGATGGATACCACGTACGAAAAATTCAGGAATTACATGCAGGAGAGGGAAGCGCTGGAGAAACCCCAGATCGCTTACTTCAGTATGGAATACGGGTTGCACGACTGTCTGAAAATCTTTTCGGGCGGATTGGGCATTCTGGCAGGTGATTACCTGAAAGAAGCAAGTGACTCGAAGGTAAACCTGGTTGGAGTAGGCTTGTTGTACCGTTATGGCTATTTCAGGCAAACTCTCAATATGCATGGAGAGCAGATGGCCAATTATATTCCCGAACATTTCTCGAAGATTCCGGTTCAACCCACTTACGACAAAAACGGGGAATGGCTGACCATAGAGGTGGAATATCCAGGCCGGAGTCTGAAAGCCCGTGTTTGGGAAGTATATGTGGGTTCCGTCAAACTCTATTTGTTGGATGCCGACACCGACATGAACCACGATTACGACCGGAGTGTCACCCACAATTTATACGGGGGCGACAATGAAAACCGGTTGAAGCAGGAGATCCTTCTGGGGATTGGAGGAATCAGACTCTTAAATGCCCTGGGATACCAGCCCGACATCTACCATTGCAACGAAGGGCATGCCGCGCTGATTGGCATCGAAAGAACAGCCAGGCTGGTTGAGGACTGCAACCTCACCTATGCCCAAGCCAAGGAAGTGGTCAGGGCTTCCACCCTTTTTACCACGCACACACCTGTTCCTGCCGGTCACGATTCCTTCCACAACAACCTCTTCAGGGCCTACATGGAGCACTATCCGGCCAAACTGGGCCTTTCGTGGGATGAATTTGTCCTGATTGGAAAAGCTAGACCGGAAGAGGACCACTTCAATATGAGTTACCTGGCCAGTACCCTTTCGCATGGCATCAATGGGGTCAGTTGGCTGCACGGGCAGGTCACTAAAAAGATCCTGAAGGATCTTTATCCTGGATACCTCGAGGAAGAGATCGAAATCGGCTACGTGACCAATGGGGTGCACTACGCCACCTGGACGGCCAAAGAGTGGAAGGAGATCCACAAGGAATACCTGGGTGCCGATTTTGCGGAGAACCAGCTCGACCAAAGCAGATGGGAGAAAATATACCAGGTCCCCGATGAAAAAATATGGGATCTGCGTGAAAACTTGAGGCTCAAGTTGTTCAACTATGTCAAGCAGCGCTTTTCCGACATGTGGATTCTGCGCAACGAAAATCCCAGGTACATCACCGACTTGATTGACATCGTCAATCCCAGGGCGCTGACAATCGGTTTTGCCCGCCGGTTTGCGACCTATAAACGGGCACACCTGATTTTTCGCGACTTGGAACGGCTCGACCGGATCATCAACAATCCCAACTGTCCCGTCCAGTTTATTTTTGCCGGCAAAGCCCATCCTGCCGATAAAATGGGACAAGACCTGATCAAATACATTGTCGAGGTCTCCAAAATGCCCCAGTTCAAGGGAAAAATTTTGTTTATCCAGAATTATGACATCAACCTGGCCAAAATGTTACTTCAGGGTGTCGACGTCTGGCTCAACACACCGACCCGTCCGCTCGAAGCCTCCGGAACCAGTGGTGAAAAAGGGGTGATGAACGGCACACTCCATTTTTCGGTGCTCGACGGGTGGTGGGTCGAAGGCTATAAAAAAGATGCGGGCTGGGCCCTCCCCATGGAAAAAGCCTACGATGTCCAGAATTTCCAGGATGAACTGGACGCCGGCACCATCTACAACACCCTCGAAGATGAAATTGTTCCGGCATTCTATGAAAGAAATGAAAAGGGCGTGCCGGAAAAATGGGTGGGATATATCAAAAATACCATCTATAAGGTAGCATCCAATTTTACTACCAGCCGCATGATCCGCGACTACCAGGAGCGGTTTTATCTGCCTCAGTACAACAGGACACTGAAACTGACCGACGACAATTTCAAAGTCGCCAAAGAACTGTCGGAATGGAAATACTGGGTCAGCACGGTATGGGATAAAATTGAAATCATCGATGTTCAGATCGCCCACGGAATTACCAACCTGATGAAGATCGGGCAGTATTACCCGGCCCGCGTCGTGGTCGACCTGAAAGAACTGACCTGTAAGGATGTGGGACTTGAACTGGTCATTACCTCCAACGGGAACAGCCAGCCAATCGAACTGGTAGAAAAAATGGAGTTCAAGGTGGAGAGTTGTGTAGGGAGTATTGCCACCTTCTTCTTAGATATTCACATCCAGAAATCGGGCACGTACAGTTATGGACTCAGACTTTTCCCGAAAAACGAGAACCTTTTGCACCGGCAGGACTTCCGGTATGTAAAATGGTTGTAAAGAGTTTTAAAAAAAAGGAGGCTGTCATCGGAAAAGAGGACAGCCTTCTTTTTTAATTTTAATTTTGCACTAAACCAAAATAACAAAGCGATGCAACAAGCCAATATTGGAGAAAAAATCAGACACTTCCGTGAAATGAGGATGATTGCCCGGGAAGAACTGGCGATCAATTCCAATCTTGATCCAGAACAACTTCGTGTGATCGAGGAAGAGGGCGTGGTTCCTTCATTAGGCCCGCTGATCCGCGTGGCACGTGCACTGGGGGTCCGAATCGGAACCTTCCTTGACGACGCTCAACAGGTCGGTCCCGTGCTGGTTAAAGCGGGAAGTGAAAAAAGCTCAGTCAGTTTTTCATCCAACGACCCTTCCACCAGGCAGCATCTTAACTTTTTCTCCCTGGCAGCAGACAAAGCCGGCCGTCACATGGAACCCTTTATCGTAGATATTCAGCCTTCGTGCGAATCGGACTATAAACTCTCCTCCCACGAAGGAGAAGAATTTATTTACGTTTTGGAAGGGTGTATCGAAATCAACTACGGAAAGGAAATCTACCGGCTCGAAAAAGGCGACAACATCTATTACGATTCCATCGTGATGCACAATGTGCATGCCGGATGCTCCCAACCGGCCAAAATTCTGGCAGTGGTCTATACCCCCTACTGACCGGATCGCATTCACATTTAAAAAATCAACCTGTCATGCAGATTCTCGATTACACTTTCGGGGAAATCCTGGAAAAATGGGCAATTGAAACGCCCGATCACGACTTTATCGTTTATCCCGACCGCAACCTCCGTTTCACCTACAGTGAATTCAACGACCGGGTCGACAGGCTTGCCAAAGGAATGCTGTATATCGGGATCCAGCCCGGACAGAAAGTGGGAATTTGGGCGAAGAATGTCCCCGACTGGCTTACCTTTATGTTCGCCACCGCTAAAATTGGGGCCATCCTGGTTACCATCAATACCAGTTATAAAGTATCGGAACTGGAGTATATTCTTCAGAATGCGGATATCCACACCCTTTGTATGGTTGATGGATACCGCGAAAGCGATTACCTGCAGATGATATTCAGTCTGGTTCCGGAACTCAGGGAGCAACCCCGGGGAGAGTTATATTCCAGCCGTTTCCCGGAACTTCGGAATGTCATCTTCATCGGACAACAAAAGCACAGGGGGATGTATAATACCCAGGAACTGTTGCTGCTTGGAGGGCATGTTGATGATTCGGAAATCGATGCCATCCAGGAAACTCTGAGTTGCCACGATGTGGTCAACATGCAGTACACCTCAGGAACCACGGGATTCCCCAAAGGAGTGATGCTGTCGCACCACAACATCCTGAACAACGGCTTCTCGGTGGGAGAATGCATGAAATTCACCTCTGCCGAAAAGGTGATGACACCGGTACCTCTTTTTCACTGCTTCGGATGCGTCCTTTCGTTGTGCGCAGTGATCACCCATGGCGCCACCATGGTTCTGGTGGAGGAATTCGACCCGCTGATGGTGCTCGCATCGGTGCAACGCGAAAAATGTACGGCCATCTACGGCGTACCCACCATGTTCATCGCTGAACTGAATCACCCCATGTTCGACATGTTCGACCTCTCCAGCCTTCGTACAGGGATCATGGCAGGTTCGGTCTGTCCTATTGAGACCATGAATCAGGTGATGACCCGCATGCATGCCAAAGACATCATCATCGTGTATGGGCTCACCGAAACTTCTCCCGGAATAACTGCCACACGTGCCCATAATTCTCCAGAGGTTAAAGCTACCACGGTGGGCTTTGAACTCCCCAACGTAGAGATAAAAATCGTGAATCCTGAAACTGGTGAAGAGTGTGCCACCGGGGAACAGGGCGAGATCTGCTGCCGGGGATATAACGTGATGAAAGGCTATTATAAAAACGAGGAAGCCACCTGGAAGGTGATCGACGAAGAGGGATTCCTCCATTCAGGCGACCTGGCCGTCAAAAACGAAGACGGATTCTACCGGATCACCGGGAGAATCAAGGATATGATTATCAGGGGAGGCGAGAACATTTACCCTAGGGAAATCGAAAATTTCCTTTTCAAAATGGAGCAGATCGAGGCAGTGGAAGTAGCCGCAGTGCCCAGCCCAAAATACGGGGAACAGGTTGGAGCCTTCATCAAAGTCAAAAATGGATATACCCTTACCGAAGAAGAAGTTACCGATTTCTGCTATGGGCAGATTGCCCGGTATAAAATTCCGAAATATGTTTTCTTCGTCAAGGAGTTTCCCATGACCCCCAGCGGTAAGATCCAGAAATACAAACTCACCGAAATGAGCACCCGCTTGCTCCAAAAAGCCGGCAAGGAGATTGTCTGAAAGGGAGCCTTTGGCGTTCCAAGGTTCAAAGGCTGCGCCGTTCAATGGCACTACGTGCCGTTCAAGGGTTCAACGTGTTAATTCAGCTTCGCTGCATTTTCTGTCGTCGCTCGGCATAGCTC
>CAZLDP010000116.1:0-7507 GCA_964558145.1 uncultured Prolixibacteraceae bacterium
AATAATGAAGATACCTCTTATTCATATCTTTGATTCCATGGAGAGCCAGCCGTTTAACCACAATCTAGATTTCCTTACCAGGAGCGGAACTGTGGATATATTCGAGGTGTGTATCTTCGTAAGGTGAAGACCACGAAAAATCAGGTTCTATTCCCAGAAGGCGGAGGACTTCAGCAGGTCTTACGCCTGAGAAAACCCGTCCTTTGCCGACTATCCGGTCAATGGATTCCTCAGTTTCAGCTCCCCACAACCGCTGGGCAATTTCCAGTACCTCACTGTCGCTTTCCGGGTAATCTGTCAGCCCGGTTGCTTTTTTGGGCCGGGGTCCCACGAGAACCATTCCCTGGTTGACCAGCTTTTCAAGTTTTCTGAGCAGGGTAACTCTTATTGAAGTTTCGTCGGGTAACACCAAAATGGAATAGGTCATTCCATCGGGAAGGAGGATTTTCCCATCCCTGACCGAGATCCTGTCCATCAGCACGTCGTAACTGCATTTGTCCCAATCGTAACCCATCCCAAGATCCTTCACTTCCTCTTTCAGGAAGATAAAATTCGGGACATCATCGCCGTAATAATAGAGAACATCAGCCTTGAACAAGCCTTGCGAAAGCATAAAGGAGACACGGTTCATATACCGGATGAAAGCTTCGGCTTCCTTCCACCAAGTGGTGTGGCGGTTCAGGTGGGTTCCCGCAAAATATTCATTGCCGGGACGCCCGTATTCATCCGGCGATGCGGTATAGGTATGCCAGACGATGCGGTTAACGCCGGAACAGAAAATCCGGTCGATTACGTTTTTACAATCCTTCGGAGGTCTCTCCCACTGCGGACCAATGCTGGTGGGACCCTCTGCCATCACGAACTGTTTTCCGTAAAGGTGGGCCACACTGGCGCTCTGTTTCACGATCAGGCGCTGGTCGTCGGCCACCCGGTGGGTATTTGACCTGACCCAGAATTCACCCATCGGCACATCGTTGTTCCCCATGGTTCTAACGGCATCAATCGGGGCCGAATGAGGACCTCCCGATTCAGGGTGAGTGTAAACACCGTAGTCATGGGCAAGTTGGGTAAATGTAGCGTAGAAATCTTCAGCCACCAGATCAGCCACTGTCAACCTGAAATCCCGCAGGAAACGGTTCGACAAATCCCGGGCGCCGACAATTCTTCCGGTGAGAACCGGAAGGTAAGGTACCGGATCATAACCCCTCCTCGATCTGAACTCTTCCAAATAATCATCGGTCCAATTCGCCACACCCATTTCCCAACTGTCGGTATGAATAAACTGAAGTGAATTTCCTGCTGATTTAGCGGTTTCCATCAGTTTGGAAATCACATCCCGGTCATACTGCAAAAGGGCCTCCCTATTGAGATGGTCCATGGAGAGACCGTCCCAACCGTCACTGGATGTGGAGACTTTCACACCGGTACAGGTCATTCCATAACGGATAAGCGTCCACTCCCCTTCGGGAATATCCCAGGTAAGCACACCCTCCTCCATAAATGGGGTAATATCCAGCACATCCTCCGGGCGTAGTCCGTTTCCAGGTCCGGGGAAATCCGATCTGAGCTTATTCAACGGATAGATCCCAGACCACCCGATGCGTGTTTCCAGGGTTTTAATCCGAAGGTCCCTGATCCCTGCGGAGTCGCCCTCCATTACAGGAAGCTTGCGCACTGCCTGCACCAAAAGATCATTGTATAACAATTTATGAGGAGGTGTAGGCAGTTCCAGCGTCACTTTGGCGGGTCCTGCAAGGGTGGTGTCACTCCAGGTTATTTTCTTCATGGCATGGGCAGGGGTTACCGAAGGTCCACCCGGATTCCAGCCACTTTGCACATTAATGGAAAGAACCAGTCCCAACCGGTCAGCCTCGCTGACAGCAAAACGGAAAAGTTCCAACCACTCCTCACTCAGGAAGGGAGGTCCTGGGTCCGTTTTAGACGCTACCGCATAACTGGAAGAGCCGGCGTCAAAAATGATGGCTCCGCCATATCCGTTGGCCTTCATGGCTTCCAGGTCCCTGGTGATACAATCCTTTGTAATGTTGCTGTTCAGCCACCACCAGAAAGCCCTGACCCTGGCATAACCGGGAGGATTCATGAATTCACCTTCCAGATCTGCAGAAGGGAGGGCCCGGGTAATTCCGTTGTCGTACTTAACTTGTGGATGGTCCGCACATCCCATCAGGATTAAAAACAAAACGGCCACAAAAAAAAGCGCTGATTTTCCTGGCATAATGAGCATTATGAAAATGTAAACAAAAACCTGAGTCAGGGACACGAAGTTTCTGATCCAAAGGAACAGAAAAAACGGACCCCCAAAAGTACCCGGTACTGAGCCGACCCTCCTGAAAGGGAGGCACAGTACCAGGTTATCCAACGTATTTACCAGTTCCAACCGGGATTTTGCTCCAGTACAATATCCTTGTTGGTATCAATCACCGATTGCGGTATTGGCCATAAGTTGTAATTGAAGGTAAGTGAGGTCGCAGCCTCGGGCCAGAAGGCGTATTTTTTGATGCGCTCCACGGCTATGGTTCCACCCATCCTCAAGAGGGTATTCCAGCGACATTCCTCATAAACCAGTTCTCTTGCCCGTTCGTCGAGAATCAGGTTAAAGTTGTCGTCCATATCAGAGGCAGTGACCATATATCCACATTGTGCCCGCGTCCGGAGCAGATTCACATCGGCAGCAGCGCCAGCCTTATCCCCATTTCTCTGTTTGGCTTCCGCACGCAACAGAATAGTCTCAGGCAACCTGATCAGGTATTCATCCCGAAATAGGTTGCTGCGGTTTTCACCTTCAGCCAGACCCGTATATTTGTCAGTAGCTATCTTGCACGATACAGGGTAACACAAACTCGCGTTGTTCTTGTTGGTGATGGCATCAGAGGCTCCATTGTAAAGCACACTCCAGGGTATGTCCTTCATATAATAAGGGGAGGTCGTCACATTTCCCTTGAATCTTCTGCGGAATACCACATCTGAATTACGCATGTCGCTTGCCCATTTTCCTGAATAAACTTCATCGCGGGTGTACATGGTCGGAATAATCTGGGCAATTCCCCTTCCTCCTGCTTCCTCATTGGTACCGGTAAGGTGGTTTTTGGCGCCATCCCTGAAAACCGGCCCATAGGTACGGGAATAGGGAAGTTTGGATTTCCCGTCTTCGAGTTTATAAGCTGCATAATCAATCTGAGCGGCCCAAATGCACTCCTTATTCCCATCCTGATAGTTCACATTACCTTCCTGGAATAGATCCCAGTAATAATTGGTGACCTGCTGCAAGGTATCCACCTTGTTGGCTGGTGAAAAAGTCCCGCCTTTGTACACATCGATGGTGATCACGTTTTCCGTTTTACGGGAGCCAAACCGTGAATTCATCAGGGCATAGGTTCCGCTGTTGATCACTTTGTCACCATAGGAAATCGAATTGCCAAAAGCAGTTTTTGCTTCTGCCGACTTCCCCTCGGCATTCATTTGAATGCCCATGGCCAGATACAATTCACATAGCACATGTTGTACAGCTCCTTTGACTAATCTTCCGCCATTTGCAGTTGTCTCGGGGAAACTCCCCTCCACTGCCAGGAGTTCATCAATGGCAAACTTGTACGTATCCACCCGGGAAGCACGTTCAAAATCATATTTCGGAGTTGTGGTAATGTCAGTCACGATAGGTACACCCCCAAAAAGTTCCGCCAGGTTCTTATAAGCAAAAGCCCTGAAAAATCTGGCCTGTGCAACCACATAGCTCTTTTCTGCCTCCGACGACCAGGATATCTGAGGCAATTCAGCAGCCCACAAGGCAAGGTTAGCCCTGTTGATTACGTAATACCAGGTAGTGTAATTTTCATAAAAATTACTACTGATGGGATTGATATTTCCGTAATTATTAAATTGGTTCCCTCTCCGAATGCTGGGCACATCGTACATATCCGTACCGTTTCCCTTGAAGACAAAAACCCAACCCGCTTCACCGGGGTTGACCCACAAATCCCTTATATGGGAATAAATGGAAACCACCACCTGATCTACCTGCGCCGATGTGGAAAACACATTATCGACTGTATAAAAGGTTTCCGGATTCTCGGCCAGAAAATCCTCATCTGATTTACAATTAACCATTCCCAGGATCAGAAACAGTACCCAAATGGTTTTGAATATTATATTTTTCATATCTCTTCTGATTTAAATGATTAAAAAGTCATAGAAGCTCCCAGGGTATAGGTCGAAGGTACCGGGAAGGTGTTCTCCCTGACACGTGTGCCTGTTTCGGGATCCCCTCCTTCCCAGTTGGTAAAGGTAGCCAGGTTCTTGCCGCTCACATACACTTTCAGTGAGCCAATTCCTAACTCCTTAACCCAGGGCTGTTTGAAAGTATAGGACAATGAGACATCCTGAAGCCTCACAAAACCCCGGGACTGCAATCCCAGGAAACGGCCGTCGTTGGCGTAATATGCCGAGGGATAGGTGTTGCTCTTATTTTCAGGAGTCCAGAATAGATGGTATTCAAAGTTGTCATTGAACCTGTCAGTCCTCGACATGTAGGCTGCTGCGTTACTTTTCAGGTAATAACCGTTACCCCCGAAATTTCCGGCAAGCATTACATACAAATCCACATCTCCATAAGAAAAATTGTTGCTGAAACTAAGCCTAAAGTTTTCCTTGTCGTATCCCAGGATCTGACGGTCTGTCGATTGGATTCCGGGCGTATCATCAATGCTCACATATTTGGGATCACCATCTGCGGCTGACGTTAGGGATTTATACTCAGTGTCTTCAGCCTGTACGATGCCATCCTGCTCATATCCGTAGATTGCACCCAGCGATTTCCCGATAAACCTGCTGTTGCCGATGTCGTCATCTTCTTTCCCATCTCCGTCAATGTCATCGCCATAAAGGTGAACCAGTTTATTCCGGTTCAGCCACCAGGTGACTGCTGAATTCCAGTGAAAAGCGCCTCTCTCCACATTTACCGATCTCACAGTCAGTTCGACTCCCCGGTTATTGACCTGCCCCATTGAAGTCGTAATGGTTTTGAAACCAGTCATCACAGGAATCTGCCTTACAAAAATCTGGTCTGTGGTTTTGGACAAATAGAGATCCACGTCTACAAAAAGCCTTTGATTCAACCAGGAGGACTCAAATCCGGTGTTAATGGCTTCGGTGGTTTCCCAGCCCAGGTCAGAGTTTCCCAATGAACTTTGTACCAATCCATAACTGATTTTTCCAGCGGCGTTTGACCATTGGTAGCGGTAACCTCCCGATGCTCCGTTTTGAACCTTTGATAAGGTTTCATAGGGTCCAATTCCCTGGTTTCCGTTTTGACCCCACGAGAATTTCAGTTTGAGGTCGTCCAGAGGTTCAATCCCCTGCATGAATTCTTCTCCGGAAATACGCCATGCTACCCCTGCTGACACAAAGTTCCCCCACTTTTTGTTGACACCGAAAACCGATGCACCATCACGCCTGTAAGAGCCGGAAAAGAAATATTTATCTGCAAAGGAGTAGCTGAGTCGCCCGAGATATCCCACATTGGCACGTACATCGCTGTTAAGGATCACTTTCTGAACAGTGGCTTTGTGAAGCCCAAGCATTCCCAGAGTTGTATTTCCGTTGGAAGCAAAATCGTTCCCGGTAGAATTGACCTCCTCCCACCTGCGGTAATCCCGTGTGGCAACAAGCGTGACATCCACACCGTGCTTCCCATAATTACTCTTGTAATTCAGAATGTTGTCAAACACATAACTGAAAGTACTGTTGTTATTCAGGTTTCCGTTGGCTTGCGAAAGCAGTCCCACCAGTGCAGATGGTTCGTACCGGGCAAGACCTTCCCCTTCCTTCACCGCATAAGATTCATAGGTAAAGCTACCGGATTGATTCTTATCCTGGTTAATCAAATAGTTGAGCCGGTAAGAAAGTCCTTTAATCCAAGGGATATCTACAAGCAAGTAACTGTTTACCCTGTAATTGTTGCGGACATCCTTGTTGTCACGCGTTCCGTCATTCACACCCCATAGCGGATGAATCGCCGACTGTGTATAGGGATATTTTTCCAGTAATTTGTTTTCTTCATCACGATAAAAAACACCATAGGGCGACATTTGCATAGCAGAGGAGATGCTCGCTGCAAAACCCGAATAATCCCTCCTGGAAAAGCTTCCGTCAACTCCCAGTTCCAACCATTTCGTAATGTTGGTTTTGAGTTTGGCCAATAACGAGAAGCGGTCAAAATCATCACCCCTTACAATCCCCTTGTTGCCATTGTAGGAGCCGGAAAGGTAATAGTTGATGTTTTCAGCGCCGCCGGACACCGCAATCTGGTAATCCTGAATGACTCCTGTCCGGGTGACTTCATCAAGCCACACGGTTTCTTTATTATTATTGAGGTTTGCCAGTTCACCCGGTTTCATCCATTCGGTGGAGCCCTCTGCATATTTATTTCTTGCATTCACCGACTCAATCCACTGCTCGCCATTCATCATCACGGGTTTATTCTGCCACGACTGTACCCCGTAAGAGGCATTGAAGGTGATCATGGGTTTACCCAACCGTCCCTTCTTTGTAGTAATGGCGATAATCCCGTTTGCTGACCGCGAACCATAGACCGCAGAGGATACCGCATCCTTCAGCACATCAAAACTAGCGATATCATTGGGATTAATGTCGCCAAGGCTCCCCGGATAGATTACCCCGTCGAGAATAATCAACGGGTCATTTGAACCGCTGATGGAATTCTGTCCGCGTATGTCCATAGAAGGCTGGCCTCCTGCTGAATTGGTGGCACCGATATTCAAACCGGCCACATTGCCTTTCAAGGATTCCAGTGCATTTTGGTTGGGCAAGAGCGCCATCGGAGTATCTTCCATTTTTACGGAACTTACCGAACCTGTAAACTCCTGCCGTTTAGCCGTTCCATATCCGATTACTATTACTTCATCCAGGGCCAGACGGTCCTCTTCCAGCGTAATGTCAAACTGATTACGCCCTTGGACTGGTATCTCCACGGATTTCATCCCCACGAAAGAAAAAACCAACGTTTGCGCATTGGATGGAATTGCCAGAATGAAATTTCCGTCAATGTCTGTGGTAGTACCAAAAGTAGTTCCTTTCACCACCACAGTAGCCCCGGGAATGGGCTCCCCATTGGAAAGGGTAACCTTACCTGTTACGGAACGCTGCTGGGTTTGCCCCGCCGGGTAATCCACCGCAACGGAAGATTCAGAAAATGCCCGTCCACTCCTCATGTTTTCATCAGGAAATGAACCGGTCACCAACTCACCTTTTACAGGACATGCCCAGCCCAAAATCAACATCAACGAAAACAAAAGTACAATCTTCATTTCCGCTGGAAAATTCCTTCCGGTTCCCGAAAGGTTTTTGTCAGGATTTTTTTTCATCAGACTGAATTTTTAGTTACACTTTAAAAATTAACTATTTTTTTTAAACCAGATCGCTAAACTAACCGACAAGGCGTATTTCAGCATATCCTCACTACATTAATCCC